>JAUIHU010000300.1 GCA_030432175.1 Verrucomicrobiia bacterium
TTCCCCAACGCATAGGTCATCAATACAGAAGTCTTGCCTACGGACTGATTTTCCCTCCACCACGTATGCATTTCGGCAAACAACTCCAGATCAGAAGGCCAACGGTAAATCGGCAAACCAAACGTGGACTCCGTCACAAACAAATGACATTTCACCGGCTCAAAAGATTCGCAGGAAATATCCGGATCCGTCTTATAGTCCCCACTCACCACCGCCACTTTCCCTCGATACTCCATCCGCACCTGTGCCGAGCCTAAGATATGTCCAGCGGGAACGAGACTCACCTGAACACCGTTGATCTCTCGCTTTTCATGAAATCTGAGTGACTCCAGAGAAATCTCCTTTCCCAATCGGTAGCGAATCAAAGGCTCAGAAGTTTTAGAGCACAGATAAAATTTCGATCCAGGACGCGCATGATCCGAGTGCGCATGAGTAATCACAGCACGTTCCACAGGTCGCCAGGGATCGATATAAAAATCCCCTGCATCGCAATACAAACCTCTGGAAGTCAGCCGCAACATTTTGCCCGGCAAGGTAAGTGCAAACCATCAAATTGCAAGTTGGAGCTCGCCCCACGAGCGCCCTTACGGACTATTCATATCATTCAGCAATTTCAACGCTGCTTCCACCATTTGCTCTCCCACACCACTTTGAAATCGCGTGTTTACCGTTTCATAGCTCCCTTCCTTGTAAGCTTTGGCCGTTGGAATATATCCAGGACAAGCATTGACAAGTTCGATCACTGTCGTTTGCTGATACGGCGAGCGCTTTTTGATCTCCAATCCAAGATCCACAAAAACCTCTCCCGGAAGCCCAACAATCACATGCTCGGGCGTGATCTGAATGGCCTGCACTTCCAATTCCATTCCTTCTCCTCCGCGACTCGCAATGTCAGCGATCCGATACACAGTGACTTCCTCCAGGAAATCCAACTCTGGAGATCCGATTAGCGGCAGCTGTGCCTTCGCCATTTCTTTTTCTTCGCTGGTGTAATCGTGGAAAGTCGCAAAAAATCGGGTGGACCCAAATTTAAGTTCCGGGTTTGTCAAGGGCTTCAGATCTTGCAACTGCCCGGTGACTTTTCCAGTCAAAGCTTCTCCAATTCGCCTCGCCTCAACCTGACCTTTCTGTGGTCGGTTATGTCGAACATCAATGTGATTGATGTCACCGCAGGTTCCGGTTCCTAATATTGAAACCAGGTCTGGGCCGAGTCTTTCGCTCAGACCTTCGCTGATATAAAAAGGATAATCTGCTGAATATTCACGTCCACCCACCGTGTCCAGGTGCATCGCAAACGTCAGCAGACTGGCTATATTGTGCGACTGCAGGTTTTGAAACAGGAGGAAATCTATTGAGGGGTCAACGGGTCCCAGCGGTCGTACAATCTTCGGATTCAGCTTTCCTGGATTAAATCGAACCGTTCCGTCACTGAGCAAGAATCGTCGATTGAATGCCAGCTCCTGAATTTCTGGTGAAACAAACGCAACCCTTGCAGCCTCTGCGCTTGCCTGAGCAGCTCGGGCTCCCTGAACGATTTGCTCACTCAAGAATGCAATATAATCAATCGGTTCTTGAGGATCTTTCCCATGACGTTCCACGGCCTTTGCGTGAAAGAAATCCCTGAGAACGGTCCCGTACAGCGGACCTGTATGAGAGTGAGTAGCCGCAATCCAGGTATTCTTTGAATCCATTCCCAATTCTTTATGAAGATACTTTCGAATCTGGTTGGAAGCCTTCTGAGTGATGCCGATCAAATCACAATGTGCGATCAGCCCTTCAGTCTCGCCCTGCCGAAAGTAAAGAATCTTTGCCATGAGCGGGTCAGCTGTACCGGTGTTCAATCGCTCAAAAAAATAGCCGCTCATCCTCCAGCCTGGTGGTGGCGTAATTTCGACCTGTGAAGCTCCAATCTCGAAAGCAGAGCGGTCGGCATAAGATTTCCTTGATGAATCAGCGGATACAGCGCTGTCTGTTGAGTTGGCCAGCGCTGTGACGGTGAGATTGAGAATAAGAAGAATTCCAAAAGCCACTCGCTGAGCTGGTTGGGAGAAAGAAAACTGGATCATTAAGGTAATCTGGCTCAGTTAGATTGAAAAAACGACTGAAAAAACGCCGATTTCTCTTTCTTTTCGTCCACAAAACCGTAGGATTTTGACTCTTTCTGGAAACCGAAAGGTTCGGAAAACCGAGTCAGACATCGAGATAGAGAAAAACTCAACATGCCATTAACACATACAACTGAGTTGTTTCAGAAAGCTTTGGCAGGCAAGTACGCCCTGGGAGCTTTCAACGTGAACAATATGGAGCTGCTTCAGGCCATCGTTGACGCCTGTGAAGAAGAAAAGGCTCCGGTAATGCTGCAGATCTCCAAAGGAGCGCGCAACTACGCCAACCCGATTTACCTCAAAAAACTGATCGAAGCTGCGGTTAGCACTACAACTATCCCAATCGCAGTTCACCTGGATCACGGGGATTCCTTTGAGCTGTGCAAACAATGCATTGATGAAGGTTTCACTTCCGTGATGATCGATGGAAGCCATCTGCCTTACGACGAGAACGTCGCAGTTTGTAAAGAGGTGGTCGAATACGCTCACAAACATAACTGCGTTGTTGAAGGTGAACTCGGCATGTTGGTCGGAGCACAGTTCGACGAAGGCGAAGAAGGCGGCGGACACTGTGACAGTGGTGTTTACACCAATCCTGAAGAAGCCGTTGATTTTGTAAAGCAAACCGGAGTGGATTCCCTGGCTGTCGCTATCGGTAATTCCCACGGAGCGTACAAATTCAAAGGAGAACAACACTTGGATCTCGACCGCTTGAAAGCGATCAAGAAAGCTCTGCAGGATGCCGGTCTGGGAGACTACCCATTGGTGCTGCATGGCGCTTCCAGTGTCCCTGCTCATTTGGTGAAAGAAATCAACCAATACGGCGGAGACTTGGGTGAAGACACTGCAGGTGTTCCTGAATCCGATATTGAAATCGCTCGTCGCGTCGGTTGCACGAAGGTGAATATCGACACTGACCTGCGCCTGGCCATGACTGCCGCGATCCGCAAAACTTTCGCTGAAAACCCGAAAGAATTCGATCCGCGTAAAGTTCTTGGACCCGCTCGTGATTATGTGAAGGAACTCGTTAAGCACAAAATCAAGAACGTCCTGTGCTGCGCTGGACAGGCTTAATGAACTGAATCAAGTCAGTTCCTCCAGGATTCAGACTGGAATTTCTACATCCCGAATGGTATGCCAATAAAGGTTTCTATTCGGGATTTTTTATGTCCATATCTGTTATATGAAAGTGATTCGGCTCTTTTTCTCACCCCTGCTTCTCCGTTTGTATGCCGGAGCGCTGATGTTCATATTGGTATTCAAGGGAGTGGACGCATTCTGGAAGAGTGAGTGGAACAAATGGCGACTTTACCGACAAATGTTCACTGGCGAGGAAGAGCGACTGGAACATGCGGTAGCTCACCTCTACTCGATGAAAGCAGAGCGCCAGTTGCTCATGGCCGTCCGATCTGAATCCGAACCCATCTACCAGGCTGCAGCCTCAGCGCTCTGGGAGATTTGGAGCCGCTTTGAAGATCCAGCGGTCTACCAGTCTCTCGTTCGAGCCGTTCAAGCCATGGAGGACGGACAGGATGATGCGGCCTTAGAACAACTCAACTCAGTTATTAAGGAAAACCCACAATATGCTGAAGCTTGGAATCGCCGGGCAGCATTGCATTTACGCATGGGTGAATTTAAAGAATCCATCCGCGACGGAGAACAAGCCATTGCTCTCAACCCTTACCACTTCAACGCATGGCGCGCCGTCGGCCTTTCCCGTTTGCGTCTCGGCCACTTTCTTCCTGCAAGAGAGGCTCTGGAAATCTCACTCACCTTGTTCCCGCACGATCCTGACCTGGAAGATTTAATGGATTGGCTGAAGGAGTTGATCCGAGTAGCGCCGAAACCCATGCTGGACGGAGTTGAAAGGCAATTCCTCTGAACCACGAAGTTTTTTTGAACCACGAAAGGCACGAAAAGCACGAAAAGGGGAAGAGACTAAAGTAACCACGGAAGACACGGAAGGCTCGGAAAGGTATTTCATTCTTTGTATTTCGTGTATTTCGTGTATTTCGTGGTTACCTCAGTCTCTTCCCCTTTCCGAGCCTTCCGTGGTTCAGTGGATATATTTCTCTCTGCTCAACCGATCCGGCATCGGACAGCCTTCACATAGAGAATTAAACTTCTCACAATAAAAGCGAGAAACACCTAACAAACCCTGCACGGCTCCAGCCTTCATTTTTCGAATCTGCATTTTGTTTCCCATCAGTCGCCAATTGAGATTTCTCAACCGCGAATTGTCCGGGGTCGCAGGCCAGTTCAGGTAGATTTGTTCAATCTCGATCAAACGGTGAGCGCGCTCCTCAGCATACTCCCTGGCCCAAATCCAAGGCAAAATCGCATTCACCACGATTTCATTAAATAATCCCTGCCCCATCAACCCTGCAGGCTGGTTCAATCTTCGCCGCCAGTTTGCTCGGTGACTCCAGAAATCATGTCGCGCTGATCCACTTAACAAATCATACAATTGTCTTCTCCATTTTTTCTGGGACCGCTGATCTGCTCCAGGAACCTGATTCGCCCAATACCAAACACGCTCAGTCAACGCTCCTGAACAGGCCCAGAATGCAGCCAGGGCAAGTCGACGTTCAGGGAAATTCAGAGGACGGATCTGATCCCGACGCCACATGGAATCGGGCAGGATAAACTCCTGAAAGTAATGCTGCTCCCGCCACCAATAGGACCAGATCTCCTGGAGATAACGCGAACTTTCCACATCGTCTTTCGTTGTGACATTCGGCAGCAAACCAGCCAACCCTGATAGTCTGGCTAGCACAGAGCTGTGATCGGAGTCATGCTGAATCCAAAGACTTCCCAGCTCCGCCAATCTCCTGAATGGCCAATAGTTTTTTTGAAACCCGAGTACTGATATCAAAGACTCCCAGAAAGCCTGATCCCATCCCAATCGCTGCGCGCGTATACGAATGCCATCTCCTTTGTTCCAAAGTCGGACGAGAGCGATCCTTTCCAACGCTCTGCGGATTTCTGAAACAGACATGCGATTCCAAACCTTCCGGCATTTACCGGCAAACCGAATTGCTTTTGGATGCGTCCATGTTGTTTCAGGTTCCAGCCCCATAGCCCAATTCCATTCCGGACCTTCCAGAAAGGGTCGAAGCCGAATCAAAGGCGGCTCTGCCTGATTCAACTCAAATGTCTCCGTCCCTTTACAATCCCAGACAACTCGCAATCCAACAGAATCAAATTCCGAATCACTGTCATGCCCATGCAAGCGCCATTCCCGATCCGTCCAGTCAATTTCCACATCGGTTGTGACTGGTGGATCATCATTGAATTGCAGAACTGCGTTTTTGAAGTCAGGACCTTTCCCTCGGTTGAGAAATCCTGGATGCAACGGCGTCACGGTTCCTCCGCGAGTCAATGGAATATCTCTTTCTGGAAATCCCAACACCTGCCAAACCCGTGAAAGCCGAGCTTCACGGTTATTACCTTTGTATTCTTGAATCATTCACTGCCTCCTTGCCAACACCGATCGTACCAAATCGATGATCTGTCAAGTGAGTCAGCGAATCTCAAAGTATTTTCTGACATCGGTCCGATCCACTGGCGTGGATTCTGGATCCGTCAGCGACACTTCAAACGGCTTCCCAATTTGATTGCCAGCCAGATCTTCTATTTTGTGAGAGATCAACAGGAAATAGTCGCCCGCTTGCCAGGCTTGATCAGGAGTAAATTCCCAAATACTCTCATTCTTCAGTAGTCTCGTCGTCCCACGGATCTCAAGCATTCGGTCTTTGTCAAACACACGAATACGAGCGCTGGCTAATGCTTGATCCAACGATTCCCCAAACTCAACCCGCACCGGAAGTTTCAAACCCGATGCAGGAAAACAATACTCCCATTCCTCTGGATCCGGCGCTAATCGATCCGGTCCAACCACTTCAAATTC
>JAUIHU010000301.1 GCA_030432175.1 Verrucomicrobiia bacterium
CAGGGCTTCCTCGCCACCGACAACCACGCGGTTGTTTTCAGCGTCAATATCTACCACATACAATGGTTTGGAAGAGCTGATACCGATCCCTCGCCTCTGTCCGATCGTATAAAATTCTATCCCGTCATGGTTCCCTAAAACCCGACCAAACAAGTCAACTATCTCCCCTTGGTGTTTCTGCACCCCAGCTCCGTCGATCAGAAACCGTTTGTAATCCTTATCAGGAACAAAGCAGATTTCCATGCTCTCTTCCTTTTCTGATGTTTTCAAGGATTCTGAGCGAGCGACATCTCTTGTTTCATCCTTCGTCAACTCTCCCAGAGGCATAATGCAATGCTTGAGCTGGTCTTGTTTGAGGGAAAACAGAAAATAACTTTGGTCTTTTCGTGGATCTCGCCCTTTTTTCAGCAAATAGCGACCCTCATGATTTTGATCAACGCGCGCGTAGTGACCTGTTGCGATATAATCCGCCCCCAATTTTCGAGCGCGACTCAAAAGAGTTCCAAATTTCAAACGATCATTGCACATCACGCAAGGATTTGGGGTTCGACCTGCCTGGTATTCCTCTTTGAAATAATCAATTACCTGTTTTTGAAATTCATCCGCTTCGTCAACCAGATAATAGGGGATGCCCAGCTGATCGCACACTGTTCTGGCATCTGTTACTGCCTGTGGACCGCAACACTTGTCTTCTGCTCTTGAAATACAATCTTGTGGCCATACTTTTAAGGTTATGCCAATCACCTCATATCCCTGTTGGGCAAGCAGAGCTGCTGTAGCGGAAGAATCCACCCCTCCACTCATGCCGATGACAACTCGTTTCGTCTTGTTATTCTGATTTATTTCCATCCGTCAGGACCTGTGTCTCATTAATCAATAAATGATGTTGATAAACGACTCACGGTAACCCTTAATGGAAACCAAGCCTTATTGCAAGCTGGGGATGATTAAACGCGCTTACCAAGGACATCTGGCTGAACTCGAGCGACTGGCTCGGGATCTGGAAGATTTTTGTGATCAAAATGGGATCGGAGCTCCGGACCTCTTTCAGATTAATCTCTGTCTGGATGAGGCGGTGACGAACATCATTTCGCACGGCTATGAGTCACGTCCAACTCCTGACCCGGCTTTTGAAGTGCAACTCGAGTGTCGAGATTCGGAAATTCATGTAGAATTGAAAGATCAAGGAGAACCTTACGATCCTCTCAGCAACGCACCCGAACCGGATTTAACCTCTCCCCCTGAGGAAAGAGAAATAGGGGGGCTGGGTGTTCATTTTATGAAAAAAACCATGGATAGCCTGCACTATGAACGAACTGAGACTCATAATGTGTTGAGAATGGTGAAGAAACTCTCACCCTGATCAAGAATGCGCCCATCCTCGATCCGCAAGAATTTCCTGACCGGTAATGGCGGCGCTGAGATCACTTAAAAGGAACAGCACAACTCGGGCGATCTCCTCCGGTTGAATCAGTTCCGGCACACATTGCGATCTGTAAATCAAATCCTTCACCTCCTCGTTCACATAATCTTTCAACTGACGCTCCGTCATGATCCAGCCTGGAGAGAGTGTGTTCACCCGGATTTTTCTCGATCCCAGTTCCCTTGCCAGTGCGCGGGTCAATGCCAGAACAGCTCCCTTGGTTGAAACATAGGTGGTTAAGAGTTGCGGGGCTGTGTGAAACGTAATGGACGCAAAATTCACGACTGACGCGCCCTTTTCAGCAAAAAACGGCAGCGCTGATTTTATAATAAAATTGTAGGATCTGACGTTGATTTGAAAAAGTAGATCCCAGTCCTCAACTTTCAAGTTTTCCAAAGAAATGCGCGGATCAACTGCGGCATTATTCACAATTCCGTCGATGCACCCCACTTGTTTTCCGACCTCGTTTACCCAATCCTGAGCTTTTTCGACATTTGCTAAATCCAGTTCAGTGAAATGCGGAGCAGGTAAATCCAGTGATTTCAGGTGTTCAGCGAGTTTTTGCGCTCCTGCGGGATCTTTATCCGCAACAAAAACGCTGGCTCCCTGGCGTATTAATGACTCAACCGTGGCAAATCCAATGCCATTTGATCCACCAGTCAGCAAATAATTCCTGTTTTGAAACTCGGGAAACCTTGGGTTCATGCTGAAAATAAAATCAATAAAAGACAGGAAGCAGAAGCCTGAAATCGAGAAGTAAAAAAAATTAATTTTCTCTTTGAAAAACCATTGACTCCAGCCGAAGGCGTTTGCTAACTTCCGTGCTCACTTGAACGACGTGAGCGTTCGAGACCGGATTCCAGAGTAGCTCAATGGTAGAGCAATCGGCTGTTAACCGATCGGTTGTAGGTTCGAGTCCTACCTCTGGAGCCATTTTAGAATTTTTTGCGTAGTTACCTCTTTATTTGAGCTCACTTCAGTTTCCAAACGTTAGTTGGATCACGGAATATCTCTATATTCCCATTGAAACTTTTTAATGCTACAGCTGATTCTCTTCTCAGACATTTTCCAGGATTTTTTCAAATTCCCGAGTCATTTAAAGTCCAATCGTAATCAGTGAACTTTACGTCAAATTCCCCAACAGTGAGCTCTGATGCTACTCCTTCTGGGAAATAGGGCCTTACGTATTCAACTATGGTTGAAGATTCACCCACGAAGTCGTCTCGATACCACTTGAATATGGGCGAGAGGTACAGGATTTGGTTTTGCAGATCCACCCGGTTTTTTTCGGACTGGCCGATAAAGATACTGGTCTGGTCCTCAAGCTGATCTTGAAGTTGATGGCCAATGAATGGTTCCTGACGCAATGGGGGACATCCTTTGGCAGCGCATACCAATGCGAAATGTATTCGAGGGTCCTCATACCTTGTCCGAATAATTTCATGTTCCAGCCAATCTAATGAACGAGATTCTCCCCAAACTCGAACGACTTTCAATTTCCAGGGATTTCTAAATAATCCACCAATTTTGCGAATACTTTTTACAGGATAATGCTTAGCAATCAGTTCCAGAGTGGAAGCGTTGTAGAGGTTTAATAAAAACGCTAACTGGTTATCTGTATCCCACGATTCAAACTCGCTTTCCTCCACGCTGGAGAGATCTTCAAGATATAGCTCCAAATCAATCGGGTCGGACTTTAATTTGGCATAATCAACCCCTTGATCTGTCACATATTTTTTCAGAACCTTGGCGTACTTTCCATGTGTGTGATCAAATGCCTGCGCATGATAGCTTGAATTGGTAAGCATCAAACAAGTCAGCCTTAAAATTAATAAGTGTAGTCTCATGATTGTATTTCTTCCAAAGGAGCGGATTTACTATTTTTCCTTTTCAACAGGCCAATCACTGCAATAACGCCTATCAGGCCGAATTCCAATGGACGCACCCATGCCGGATGAGCGAATCCATCCAGAGCCGCCTCACCAAGGTTTTGCCGGGTTATATAGCTTAAACTGACGAGTGACATGACTGCTATACCCAGGTAGCTCGGGCTTAACGCAACGAAAGGAAGAAACCACAGGGCATACCAGGAGTTAAAAGTCGGCGAAAATATAAAGAAGAGCCCATAGATTGCCAGGCCAGGAGGGAGAGCTTGTCTTTGCGCAATAGCCCATTTCTGAATCAGCAAGGTCCACCCCACTCCAAATAAAATTAATGATATAACTCGCGCCTTTTGCGGGCCAATTCCCCAAGACAACAAAGCAAATACGGAAGAATTAAATTCCCACCCGGAGGTGAATTCTTTCAAGCCTTCCAGATCTGCAGCGCTTCCCTGAATCCAGAAGGGGACGTAGCATGCCAGGAGAGCTAATACAAAATAGAGCCAGGATTTACAGGTTGATTTGATCAAAAGGAATGGAATGATCAGGACTGCGAATACTTTTGTAGCGACGGCTAATCCACCGATAGCTCCAAGCCAGCGGATTCGTTTTTGCAGATGCATCAATAGCGCTAAAGTCATCAGTGAAACAGCCAATCCATCAGGATGAGCGTTGAAAGCTGTTTCATATATGCTCAAGGGACACCATGCCGCGAATACAGCCGCTTTCTTTCCGGTTTCTTCAGATCTTGAGTATTGGAGTACCACAATCAATAAAATGTCGGCTGCTAATAAGATTGCTTTCCATGGCCATAAGGATCCTGGCTCTATCACGTAGCTTAACAAAAAACAAAACTCAGTCGCCGGACCATAAAGTGTTGGGACTTCCGGATAATTAATTTGATCCAGAATATCAGCAAATTCATCTGTAAGCTCTGAATCATCAAAATGGTCACTGGGTGAAGTTGCATACGGATTGCCAGAAATGAAAAACATTCTCCCATCCCAGAGAAAACGATGGTGATCATCTTCCAGTATGGGAGTGGCTGCTAAACCGATGAATCGAAACCAAACTCCCACAATTATCCAATGTCTCCAATTAGCTCTAACATTTCTGAAAACAACGGCCAGTACCAGAGTCCATTGAAAGGTCAGAACTCCCAGAGTCCATTTCAGAACACCATGATCCGTAGGACTACTCGAAATGTTAGCCAGGAACAGCCATCCGGAAGTTCCCAGGACGGTGGTGATCAGGAAGATCCAACGGGCTTTATTAATGAATAGGCGTTGCGAATTCATTGACAATACGGGTGGTTCGCTCTGAGCGAAGTCGCCACAAGTGGATCAGCATTTTTAATATGCCTAAACCAGCTCGAATCGTTCCAATCAGGTTTCCGGAAATCTTGGACTCACCTGCCAGTCTTGGGTAATAACCAACGGGTAGCTCAACAATGTTCAATTGATTTTCAATTGCGCGAACTTGCATCTCAACATTCCATCCGAATCCTTGATTTTTCAGTTTCAAACTTTCGAAAGATTTTCGTTCAACAAGTCTCATGGACGCCATATCTCGAAATTTTCTCTCCCATCCTTTGGCAATGGCCCGACAACAAATCCAATTCCCCAATCGTTGAATCGGCTGTAGCTGGCGAATGGCTGATTGGGATTGGGTGCGATCCCCTAAAACCATATTTGCCCCGGACTCAATTGCCATCTGCCACTGATTCCCTTCCTGGATTGACAAACGGTCACTCCCATCCCCTGAGCTGAAAAGAACCCAATCACAATCCGACGGCCAGTTCATCAATCCGCGTAAAGCTGCTGAGCCATAGCCTTTTTGAGGTTCTAAAACAACATCGGCGCCTGCTTCCGTTGCTTTAGAATCTGTTTTATCCAAACTGCCATTATCAACCACGCGAACTCTCCTCGCTCCAAGATCAATCCAAAATTTTACCACGTGGCCGATGCAGTCTTCTTCGTTCAGAGCTGGAATCAGGACCATGGTCCGCTCCAAAAACGGAATGGTGGAATTGGTTTTGACGTGTAAAGCTGGATGGACAGAAGGCGCTGGGATGGGCTCAACCATTTTGATTCCTTAAGTCTGAAATTCATTATGGTTTATCGAATCCCAACAGGAATACCGACCGAGAAAAAGAACACACATTTATCTCCCGTATTGCGTCCGTCCAACGATTTCGCTACAGCGAATTGGTATTGTCTCCCCCCTGCGTCGGTATAACTCAGCGATCCTTCAATCATTTGATTGATTTCCTTTAGCGCGGGAAATCCGCTGCTGGAACCGCTGGCAGGATTCCACCCCGCGCCCATGATATCAATACCGTCCAGGCTCTGAACATGGCGGTAACCAAGAGAAGTTGTAAACGCATCGGATTCTCTGAAGACAGCTGGGAACTGCTTAAACAAACCGACTGATCCAAACAGTTCATCGGGTGTGGGATTCTCTCGAAGGCGATAACCCAGTCCTCCATAAGATCCAAAACCCGAAGCGCCGAAGCTTTTTCCGAGCATCAGTGAAGCCTCCGCTGCATGGGCTCCATCGCCTGCGGCAAAAGGTGTGTTCTCGTTATAGGTTCCTGCAATAACTCCACCCAGTCTCAGCGCAGTGGAGGGGAGTACATTTGTTTCCTCAACC
>JAUIHU010000302.1 GCA_030432175.1 Verrucomicrobiia bacterium
GTCCGTAGTCTTTTGCAGGAACGGTAATCACATCAGAGCCCATCATTTTTGCAACGATAGAATAAATAGCAAATCCGTACTGTGAAACGACAATGTTAGTTCCGGGGCCCAGGAATGCGTGTCCCAGGAATTCAATAATTTCATTCGAACCGTTGCCTAGAATCAGGTTGTGATTTTCGATCCCAAGCTTTTCACAAATGGCGTTTTTCAGATGGTAGGAGTTGCCGTCTGGATAGAGGTGCATTTCTTCGGCAGCCTGATGCATAGCCTCTATTGCGCGTGGGGAAGGTCCGAGAGGATTTTCATTCGACGCGACCTTGATCAGCGACTCCGGGTCCAGACCAAATTCTCTGGCGACTTCTTCAATGGGGCGGCCGGGTTGATAGACCGCCAGACCGGCAAGGCTTGGATTAGATGGAACTTTTAATGACATATAAAACTAACTGGCGAGCTTGGTGTTCGGTTTCTTTAATTGGCTCGCAATAAATTCAATCAGGGATCAACCGCTTCGATGATTTTATCTACATCCACATGCTGACGGAACAAGTCTTGAATCAACTGAATCTTCTCCGTATCACTGGGGCGGATTTTAACAATCAGGTCATGCACCAGAGAAGCCACTTCATAACTGTCTTTTTTCGAATACAAAGTTGGGAAGGGCAGATCCCGTACCAGATTCAAAGTTGCGGTTTCAGGAGGTATTTTCCCCGTCAGGATGATTCCAGCCATGGATTTGATTCTGCCATTTTTAATTCCCTCACCAGCGGCTTTGATTAAATCATCCCTGTCGGTTGGAGCAATCAGCAAGGCGCCTTCCTGAAGGATATCCAGCGCCCTGCCTGGTCCCATGGCGCCAATGACCACCTGACAAACCAGATTTCTGGCCTGTGAGCTTCGATTCAATGGTTCTGCCTCCAACTCTTCCGCAATGAGATCCATTCCTGGATAGGTCAGCATCGGTTGCATTGGGAGCGCGCCAAGGAATTCCAGCCCTTGCCGTTTCAGTCCTTTACGGCAGAATTCCTTGATGAAATCCATTTTTTGCGGCAGCACCTTGTTGACGATCACCCCGATAATTTCCACGCCTTCTTTTTCAAAAAGCGCTTTGTTCAAACAGACTTCATCTATCGGTTTTCCAATACCACCCCGTGTCACCAGAATGACTTTCGAGTTCAGCAATTTGGCGACTCTTGCATTGGATAAATCAAATACCGAACCAACGCCTGCGTGTCCGGATCCTTCACACACCACGAAGTTCTTTTCCCAGGAAGCGCGATCGAATGCGGTGTGTATTTTTTTCTCCAGATAATCCAGATTGGAAGACTCCAGGTACTTTTTGGTGAAGTTCGGTTCAATGGCAATCGGGCTGATACTCTCTAAAGGGCAGTTCAGATGATAGACTTGATTCATCAACACCGTGTCTTCATCAATTTTCTGCTCAGCAATCTCTACCAGTCGCTGCCCGACCGGTTTGATGAATCCCACATTTTCATATTCTTTTCTAAGCGCTCCAGAAAGGCCGAGGGAAGTCGTCGTCTTTCCATCATTTTGACGTGTGGCTGCTATGAAAACTCTCGGTGTAACGATGTTCATTATTCTGAATTAAGAGGCGCTATTTGTAGTTGGAGGTAATGAAAGGAATGCAAACCGGATTTATGCATTGTGCCTTCATTTAAAAATCTTCACTTCCAGGATCAACTTCATTGTCGCCAGCAGCGCGATCTGCGATGGATTGAATTCCTACCACCGTCGCCACTCCCATGATGTCGTGAGCGTTGGATCCGCGTGATACATCCGCTGCATTGCCGCCTAGCCCTAAAAGAATCTGTCCGTAAGCATTGGCTTTCGCAACATGCTGGAGCATTTTGTAAGCGATGTTTCCTGAATTCAGATCCGGAAAAATCAGAACATTGGCTTTGCCGGCAACCCGGCTGTGGGGAAGCTTCCTGGAGGCGATTTCCTGCGTCAGCGCTGCGTCCAGTTGCAGTTCCCCATCAAAATCAGCGTCCAATCCAATTTTCTTCGCTTTTTCCCAGGCCATTTGAGTCGCTAATTGGACTTTCGTGACTGCAGGATGATCAGCGCTCCCGCGTGTCGAGAAGGACAACAATGCGACTCTGGGACGAATGTTCAGTATACGTACCGCCAACTGCGCAGTGGAAACGGCAATGTCTGCCAACTGAGTTGGGGTGGGCTCCGGGATGACCCCGCAATCTGCGAGTAAAAGGATCCCATTCTCACCAAACTTCGTATCCTCCAGCTCCATCACCATACAACTGGAAGCGGTGTTGATGTGGGGAGCCGTTTTCAAAATTTGAAACATCGGCCGCAACACGCTGCCACTGGTTTCTTTGGCTCCTGAAACCATGCCGTCCGCGTAGTGATCAGCCACCATCATGGCCCCGTAATAGTTGGGGTTTTTCATCAACTCAGCCGCCTTGTCCCGAGTCATCCCCTTTTCTTTTCGGATCTCGGTAAATTCTTCAACAAAGCGGTCGAATTCTTCACTTTCCAGATAGTTCAGAATTCGGATCCCATTCAGTGGAACATTCAACCTCTCAGCGATATCCTTGATACGAGTGCGATCCCCGAGAAGGAGAGGAGCCCCGAGCTGCAGTGACCGAAACTGGCGTGCTGCCTGGATAATACGCGGCTCGTCCCCTTCCGGAAAAACTATCCGTTTGGGGCGTCGCTGCAGTTTTTCAAATATTCCGCCAATCAATCGCATGAACTATGGGAGTGGTTTTACCAAATCACATAAAGTTAGTCTATGGCGGACTTGTCCTGCTTGTCCGGCTTCTTTGAGTATGGCAATTTAGCCGCATGCAAAACGAAATGGTAGCTTTGGCTCGCCGAGCGCGAATCGCTTCACGGCAGCTCAACCGTCTGTCAACCGAGATGAAGAATTCCTGCCTTCGAGCTATGGCTGATGCTTTGATGCAGGATCAAGAACTGATTCGTGGCGAAAATGAAAAAGATCTCGCCGCTGGGAAAGAATCTGGCTTGTCGTCCGCTATGCTCGATCGCCTCGATCTTACCCCCAAGCGTTTTGAAGCAATGGCGAACGGGTTGAGAGAAGTCGCTGATCTGCCGGATCCGGTCGGGCATGTCATTGAGGAAAGGCATCGACCCAATGGACTTTTACTGCGCAAAGTGGCGACGCCGATCGGGGTGATCGCCATCATTTATGAATCCCGTCCCAATGTAACCGCCGACGCCGCCGGTCTGTGTTTCAAAGCTGGCAATGCTACGATCCTTCGTGGAGGGAAGGAAGCCATCCATTCCAATCAGGCCATCGCCCGAACATTGATCACTGCCGCCAGAACCGCATGCCCTGATTTCCCTGAGCACGCCATTCAAGTTGTGCCCACCACCGACCGGGAAGCGATTCCTGTCCTTCTCGCTCAAACAGAATCGATTGATTTGTGCATTCCCAGAGGTGGGGAGGGATTGATCCGCGCCGTTGCGGAATGCTCCCGAATTCCAGTGATCAAGCACTACAAAGGAGTCTGTCACGTTTACACCGACCGAGATGCGGCTCCGGAAATGGCTCAGGCGATTGTGGTGAATTCAAAAACTCAGCGTCCAGGTGTTTGTAACGCTGCGGAAACCTGGCTGGTGGACAAAGAATGCGATGCCATGATGGTTTTGAAAATCGCTCAAGCGCTCACTGCGGCGGGTGTGCAATTGCGGGTCGATCAACCGACTTCCGAATGCCTGACAGCCGGAGGAATACCGTTTGAGTTGGCAACCGATGAAGACTGGGATGAGGAGTATCTGGACCTGGTTATTTCTGTGAAAATGGTGGATGGAGTTCAGGGCGCGATTGATCATGTTAATCAACATGGGTCTGGTCATTCCGACTCCATCGTGACCCGTCAGGAGTCCACGGCAAAACAGTTCCTCAGTGAAGTGGATGCGTCTGCTGTTTATTGGAACACATCCACGCGATTTACTGACGGAGCCGAATTCGGGATGGGGGCAGAAATCGGGATCAGCACTGATAAAATCGGCGCGCGTGGTCCTATGGGACTGCCGGAGTTGACCACATACAAGTGGATCGGGACTAGCGACGGTTTGATTCGCGGTTAATATAAACTCTGTGAATCAGGATAAAGCAAACCAACAGGGTCCAGTTATCGTCTGGCTGCGTCGAGACCTTCGATTGAAAGATAATCCTGCGCTCAATGCAGCGATTGAAACTGGCGCTCCTGTTATTCTGGTTTTCATATGGGCGCCAGAAGAAGAAGATCCGTGGGAAATGGGGGGCGCTTCCCAGTGGTGGCTTCATCATTCACTGAAATCCCTGGACTCAGATTTGCAGGAAATCGCCGGTTCAGGACTGACCGTTCTAAAATCAACTTCTTCCCTTAAAGCGTTGAAGGAATGCGCTGATGCAACATGCGCGCAGGCAGTTTTTTGGAATCGTCGCTACGAGCCACACATTATCGAACGTGACCAGCAGATCAAAAAAGAACTTCGCGAATCAGGTTTGGAAGCGAAGAGTTTCAACGGTTCTCTGTTGTTTGAGCCGCATCAAGTACAGAATAAATCCGGGTCTCCTTTCAAGGTGTTTACCCCATTCTGGAAACATTGCCTAACGAGAGATTTCGATTCCCCTCACTCAAAGTATATCCAATCCGTGATTCAATGGGATCAGTCTATCGAGATTGATTCATTGCAGCTGACGCCGACCTTGTCCTGGGCCGATGCGTTTCCGGAATATTGGACTCCTGGAGAAGCCTCCGCACATGAGAGTCTAAAGAGCTTTTTGAAAAAAGCGGTTCAGGATTATAATGATGACCGCAATCGTCCGGATCACCAGGGCACCAGTCGACTTTCGCCTCATCTCGCTTTTGGCGAAATCTCTCCCCGCCAGATCGTTGACAGTCTGGTAAAATCCATGAAATCGGATAGTCCAGGAAAATTGCCCAAAGACGCTTCTATTTACTTGAGCGAGGTAGGTTGGAGGGAATTTGCGTATCATTTGATCTATCACTTTCCACACACCACCACGGAACCGTTGCGGCCGGAATTTGCCGATTTTCCATGGGAAAAATCGAAGGAGGATTTACAAGCCTGGCAAAAGGGAATGACCGGTTACCCGATCGTCGACGCAGGTATGCGTGAACTTTGGACCACCGGATGGATGCATAATCGCGTTCGGATGATTGTGGCTTCGTTCCTGATCAAGGACCTCAGAATTCACTGGCTGGAAGGCTCCAAATGGTTTTGGGACACGCTCGTGGACGCCGATCTGGCCAGCAACACCATGGGTTGGCAGTGGACCGCTGGCAGCGGCGCAGACGCAGCGCCATACTTTAGAATATTTAATCCGGTTACCCAAGGCGAGCGATTTGATCCTGAAGGAGATTATGTTCGGAAGTGGGTTCCAGAGCTGAGGAAACTTCCCGCAAAATGCATCCATCAACCCTGGACCGCTAAAGAATGGGAATTGAAACGCTCAGAGGTTATATTAGGAGAGACATATCCGGAACGCATCGTCCACCACGACACCGCGCGTAAAATTGCATTGGATGCGTACCAGAAAATAAAAGGTAAATAGCTTTCTGAATTAACCAGGTTTTGTCTGAGCAAACTGACAACTTTCTGAATGAAATGGAAGAACGCATGACTCCTCCAAATACACGCTGAGAAACTTGAAGTGCAACTCTTTTTTTGGAGTCTGAGGTGAGTTAAAATTCTGGACCACGTAACCAAAAAATAAGACACAGTTACCGTGAAACAGAGAAAACGCTTTACCAAGGAATTCAAGGCGCAAATGGTCGAACTAGCCAAGGCTGACTGTTCTGTGAAAGAACTGGCTGAGGAGTTTGAGCCGCACCCTGGGCAGATTCACACATGGAAGCGCAACGCAGGCGTCTCATCACCGCTTCGGCGAATGAATCCTTTGAATCCTTGACACCCAAATTCTTCTCTACAACAGGGAAT
>JAUIHU010000303.1 GCA_030432175.1 Verrucomicrobiia bacterium
AGCGAGGCGCCCTCAAACGCATCTTTCTTCCGGAGCACGGATTATTTGCAGAGTTGCAGGATCAGTTACCGATGGTGGGGACTGATCCGTATGCGATGTGGGGATTGGATGCCGGAGTGGAGTTTTGTTCTTTGTATGGGGAAGAAGAGGACTCACTGATTCCGGACACCAGTAAGCTGCAAGACCTGGATGCGTTAGTGGTCGATATCCAGGATGTGGGCGCGCGGTATTATACATTTGGAACTACGCTTCGATATGTGCTGGAAGCTTTGGCAGAAACAGGTTGGCAGGGAGTGGTGGGAGTATTGGACCGACCCAATCCTGCCGGGAGGAAAGTGGAAGGAACTCCGCTTCCGGAAAGCTATGAATCTTTTGTCGGCAGTCCCGGGATTCCACATCGTCATGGATTGACACTGGCGGAACTGGCGCGGTTTTTCTGGAAATCTTTGGAAGCGGATTTTGATTTGGTTGGATTTGCAGCGGAAGAAGCGGCGGCGGAATCTCCCTGGGATCCGCAGACATCCTGGACATTGGAAATTCCACCTTCACCCAACATGCCTCACACTGTGACCCCGTGGGTTTACTCCGGGCAATGTTTACTGGAAGGAACCAATCTCAGTGAAGGACGGGGGACGACGCGACCATTCGAGTGGTTTGGGGCTGCATATTTGCCAGCGGATCAGATTTTTCAGTCAAATCGAAACGCGGCGCCATTTGGAGTGGAAGGTGGATTTCTCAGGCCGCACCGTTTTATTCCAATGTTTCATAAACAAGGGGGTGAAGTTTGCGAAGGGTTTCAGATTCACCTGAAGCGTGGGCAGGAAAATCAATATCATTCGTTGGAACACACCCTGCAAATACTCAAGTGGGTCAAAAGCGTGGCTCCCGAAGCTTTTCAATGGCGGACAGAAAAATACGAATATCGGTCGGATCGACCGGCGATTGAGTTACTGGCCGGAGATGATTGTCTGCTGGATTACTTGAGGGGTGATACTCCCTGGGAGCAGGTGACGCAGCGCCTGAGGGCAGAGGAGTCAGCATGGAAGGAAGCGCAAGACAATGACCGACTTTACTCAGCTCCTTTTATCTGACCTGTCGGACTTATCTGATTTGTCGGACCTGTCAGACCTGAAGAACTTTTGGAGAAATTCTTCAGTGGGCGCTTCGATCACTGTGCCTTTGCGGCCGTAGGGATCATCGAAACGCAGACTGACCGCACGCAATGCAACACGCATTTCGGGCCATTGCACGTGGCCTCTTTTTTTGATCAAACCTGATTTTGGAGTCCTGGGGACTTCATCCTTCGAATCTCGCTTGCCATATAACGGGTCGCCGATGATGGGCAGTTTAGCGTGAGCCAGATGCACACGGAGTTGGTGGGTGCGCCCGGTGTGTGGCATGGCTTCAATCAGAGTTCGACTGTTTTCCTCATCTCTTTCTAAAACCCGGAAAAAAGTTTCGGCAGGTTTGCCGGTTTTTCCATCCACCTTCATCTTACCTTTGCGCATCGGATGAGGCGCTATTGGAGCGCGGCTGGTCCACTCATCTTTCTTGGCGACACCTTCCACAACAGCAAGGTAACGTTTTTCCACATCACGTTTAACAAAGAGTTCGCTGTATTTAGCCAAAGGGGTTGGGTTCCTGGCAAACAGGACGATCCCGGTCACTTCGGCGTCAAGGCGATGCACAAATCTCAAATACTTGATGTTGCGTGTGCGAGCCCAGTATTCCCGAGATTTGATCGAGGACTGAATGGCCAGTGACAGATTACGCTGGGTTTGGGTCCAGGAATTGGGGGCCAATATCCATTCAGCGGGTTTATCGATCGCCATGAGCGCGCTGTTTTCAAACAGAATGGGAATGCGAAGGCCGTTGGCCAGTTGTATCCAGGGTGTCTTTGCCATGTTAGATGCAAAACTCTGCCAGCGATTGAGCCGACAGAGGTCAGGGAAGGAATTATTATCGGCTTGCTTTCAAAAAGGCGATCAAATCTGACATTTCCTGGGGCGTTAATAATGAATCCAATCCGGCCGGCATGAGTGATGTGTCTGCAGGACGCATGTCAGTTATCTCGCTGCGTTTTATATCCATCATGAATCCAGGAGCGGACGCCACCTGAACTTTTGCTGAGCTTTCACTCTTGATGATTCCCAAGACCAACTCCCCGGATTCATTTTCAATCCAGTAGGGTTCGTAACTTCGAACAAAACTCACGCTGGGAAACAAAATGGATTCCAGGAGATCTCTCTCAGAGCGGGAGGAGCCAATGCGTGTCAGGTCAGGTCCGAGATCTCCACCCAGGTAACCGATTTCATGACAGTAATAGCAGGCGGCTTTGTTTCCATTGAAAACTTTTTGTCCGCGACGGATATCACCGGGATGATCAGCAATCAGTTCGATCCATTGATCCAACTTTGCCTGGCGTTCGGCCTGTCCGGTTTGCCATGTTGCCAACCACTGATTGATTTGAGATCGAACGGATTCCGGAAAATTTTGAAAGGCATCCCGGATCACTGCCGATGATAATGCGTCCGCCGCCGGGTTGGATTGAAGGGCAGCGATCATTTGTATTCCGGTAAGTTCTGCCGGGGCTTGCTTTAATATGTCCAGAATGGAGCTGACCTCAATGGGACCGGCTTTGGATAGAGATTCTATCAGTAATTCACGCACGGATTCGGTTTGTGAAAATCCTTTCAATGTTTGAAGCGCCTGACTGCGAATGACGGGTGGCGCAGATTTTTGGGTGTCAAGAAAACCGGCCAGCCACTGAAGTTGATCCGGGTCGGGCAGAATTGAAAAGCGCCGGATTAAATCCCAATGCGCGATGCGAGCTTCGGCTGGCGCTTCATTGGATCGCGCTACGTTCAGAAGCTGAGTCAGATATTTCATCGGAACGGGTTTGGTATCGAAATCCAGGTCTGATAAAAGTCGCGCCCAACCAATCCGGTGGTCCCAGGTGGACTTTGGATTCAGAGTCGCCTGAAGGATATTCAAGGTCCATTCATCGGTTAGCGGCTGAGGTTGGATTTTACGGATCACACTTTGCAGAGCTGCGCTGTTCGGGTGGTTGGCGGTTTGAGATTGGAGAGTCAATTCAGCGGATATCCAGGTTGATACCGAAGCGTCTTCATGAAAACGTGTGAGCAACTCGGCATAGGGTGTCCAGTCTGTATCAGCTGCTTGGGGGTGGTTTTCAATCATCCAGGCCCCAAACGAGGCCCCGGCATTTTTATTATCCAAAATCGCCAATCGAGCCGATTCTCTGAGTGGTTTCGATGACGCCGCCAGGTCTGCAAAGACTAAACTCAGATCCATGTTGGAGGGTTGAGTTTGACGTAATATGGTCCAGACTGCTCGGCGCACATGTGGGTTGGGTGAGGTCTGAAATGGTTCGATTTTTTCTATAGCTCCTATCTCCATCATTGCGTAAATCAATGAATGGCCCAGGGCTCGATCCCAGTTGGATGAATCTAAGTCGCTTAATGCCTCCATCAACCAAGGAATTGCTGAAGCAGACCCGATCCGACCCAATGCTTCCGCAGCAACTCGGCGCACAGCAAGACTGTTGTCTTTTAAAGCCATCATTGTTTCACTCAGCGCTCCCTGATCTCTCCAGAGCGCTATGGAGTGCAAAGCTGTGCGTCGCACGCCTGGATCCGAATCCCCCAACGCTTCCCGGACGGCGGTCCGTGCCGAAGGATGGTCAATTCGAGTCAATGTCCAGACTGCATTGATGCGTCCCATTGGACTGAGCGTTGGCTTTGGAACTCCCAATGAACTTAGGTACGGAATGGATTTGTTTCCTACTTCAGCCAAACGACTTATCGCACGGGCTCGGACTTTCGGGCGAGGATCTTCCAACGCGATTACAAAGGTTTCTGGATCTTTCGAGTTCCAATTGATGTCTCTTCCCCAAGGGTGAGGCACCGGCTGAGCGTCACTTTTTTTGATCCGGTAAATGGCTCCCGGCACATCCGGTTTGTACAACTGCGAAGTCGGGCAACAAATTTTGTACCACCCGCCGGTATCGACGACGAGCAGGCTGCCGTCCGCATCTTCCAGTATATCAGTTGGATGAAAGTCCAAACTCTCACCCACCAGGAAATTTTCTGGTTGGGTTGAGTAGGTGGCCCCAGATTCCGCCAAAGGCAGGCGGACAATTTTCCTCATGTTAAACAGCGTCGCGTAAAGGGAATTCTGATAATCAGCGGCCCAGAAATCCGATTCTTGAATCATTAATCCACTCGGCGCAGCTGCTCCAAGATGGACGAATGGAGGCAGCAAATCGCCGGTTCTTGGATGTCCATCAATGACGCCATGACGTTTTCCGTAGACTCCACCATACAACGCATGAATCACTCCATCGCGATTGCCTCCACCGGGGTGTTGGAGAAATGTTGTTGTGAAAAATCTCTCCCCTTCAGGAGTGAATGCAACTTCGACTGGGTTGTCCATTCCACCGGTCATGACCGGTTCAATCCAGGGACTATTCCATTGTCGACGAAAGATATGCGCTGCGCGAGTGGTCCACGGGGCTTGCCCGTCAGGGCGATCGTAAGTTTGTTCAGCGAAAGCGCCTTTGCACCAGTAGATCCAACCATCACGACCTAGATAAGGACCATGTAAGTCATTGGCGCAACCGGTCAGGGTCTGGGTCAGCCATTCTTCTCTTTTATCTGCCTGGCCGTCTCCGTCCGTATCGGTGAGTTTCCAGATGGTTGGGGGAGCGGATACGAGCAGGGAACCGTCGACCCAAAGGACTCCTTCCGGAAACATCATCCGACCACTTTCTTGTCAAACAGACCGTCACCGTCTGTATCTTCTAATCGCAAAATGGAATGCGGGCGATCTTCCAGTTGTTGCTGCACAGGGGCATTGGATCCAGAAGATTCGGCCACATAGAGTCGCCCATCATCATCGAAAACCGCGCAAATCGGACGTTCGGTGAGTGGAGGTCCGGCTGCCAGTTCCATGGTGAATCCTGGCAGGGTATGAAATATGGCCCCATCGAATTCAAAATCCTCTGTTGAAGCTGTGGCTCCGGCGCAGATCAATAACAGCAGCGCCAGCCAACTGGTGGGAATTCGCATCATAATGAATGGAATGATGCGATATTTGATGAATTAAATCGACAGAGAAATAGGGGTATTTCCCGAACGGGTAAATTTTGACGCGGGTTCCAGGGCTAGCGCCCTTTTCTACGCAAGGGTCGCCCGGAGGGTTAAGAGGTCCGATCACAGTTTGATTATTTGCGGACGAAAATCCGTTGGTCTTAATATTTGGACACCACCCCCTTCGGCCTGTTGTCTCCTAGCCCTCTGGGCGGCCCGTCCGTAGCGAAGGGCGCTAGCCCTGGATGGGTAGAACGCACGAACGGATATACACATGTTTTGGATGTCCAAATGATTTTGGGTGTCCGAATGATTTTTGGGTGTCCAAATGGTTTTGGATGTCCGAATGGTTTTGGATGTCCGAATGGTTTTGGATGTCCAAATGGTTTTGGATGTCCAAATGGTTTTGGATGTCCAAATGGTTTTGGATGTCCAAATGATTTTGGATGTCCAAATGATTTTGGATGTCCAAATGGTTTTGGATGTCCAAATGGTTTTGGATGTCCAAATGGTTTTGGATGTCCAAATGATTTTGGATGTCCACAAATGGTTTTGGATGTCCGAATGGTTTTTAAAAAGGTATTTCCCGAACGGGTAAATTTTGACGCGGGTTCCAGGGCTGGCGCCCTTCGCTACGCACGTGTCGCCCGGAGGGTTAAGAGGTCCGATCACAGTTTGATTATTTGCGGACGAAAATCCGTTGGTTTTGATATTTGGACACCACCCCCTTCGGCCTGTTGTCTCCTAGCCCTCTGGGCGGCCCGTGCGTAGCGAAGGGCGCTAGCCCTGGATGGTTCGAACGCACGAACGGATATACACATGTTTTGGATGTCCAAATGAT
>JAUIHU010000304.1 GCA_030432175.1 Verrucomicrobiia bacterium
GCGGCGCATTTGCGAGGGATGACAAACGTGGTTGTCCGACGAAAGGTTGGCAATGATCCGGTTTCTCTTTTCGTTTCTTCTTTTCAGTTCTTTGTTCGCTGCTGACCAACCTAACGTGGTCGTTCTCTTGGCGGACGACCTCGGGTACGGCGACCTCTCTTGTTATAATCCAGAAGCCGCATACAAAACTCCCGAACTTGACCGACTCGCAGCCGAAGGAATTCGCTTCACTGACGCCCACAGCGCCTCAACCATTTGCTCCCCATCTCGATACAGCCTTTACACTGGAAATCAGGTTTGCCGAACAGGTCGCAGAACCACCGCTTTTGAAGGGCCAAGCGGCCCAAGCTATATTCGTCCCGGTGAAATGACCATTGCTGACATGCTCAAACAAGAAGGCTACCACACTGGTGTGTTTGGAAAATGGCATGTGGGACTGACATGGTTTGATAAAGAAGGTAAAAGATTGGGCGGAGGTTTTGAAAATTCTCTCCTGATCGACTATGAGAAAAGCGCTCCCCTCATTGATGGACCTCAGACCGTAGGCTTTGACGAATCGTTCGTAACTCCCAATTGCCCCACTACGGACCCACTATACCTCTACATTGAGAATGGAATGATCCCACAACCTGCCAGTCAGCGGCATAGGAGAGACAACCTGCCAAACCCTGGTGGTAAATGGCGATGGGACAATGACGAAGGTTGGATGGCTCCTGATTATCAGTTCGTTGACGCCGACCTGTTGTTCTACAAAAAGACAGTTGAATTTCTGGACAAACATCAACAGACCAACCCTGATCAACCCTTCTTTGTCGTCCTCTCCACCCAGATCGCTCACGCGCCAGTCCTTCCCGCAAAAGAGTTCAATGGTAAAACAAATGCCGGCGCCCGAGGAGATTTCGTACATGAACTCGATACACTGACCGGGAGGCTGCTTCAAAAAATCAAGGACCTTGGCATTGATGATGAAACTATAATAATTTTCAACGCTGATAACGGACCAGAAACCGTTCACACCGTCTGGATGCGAGAAGACCACCAACATGACGCAGCCGGCGGATGGCGCGGAGTCAAACGAGATGGATGGGAAGGAGGACATCGAGTTCCTTTCATTGTAAGGTGGCCTGGTAAAATCCCCGCTGGTCAAGTTTCAGCGCAAATGACCAACACCACCGATATCTTTGCCACACTGGCCTCCATCGTTGGATACGCCTTACCCGATAAAGTCGCTGTTGATAGTTTCGATATGACTCCAGTCCTTTTTGGTAAGCGCCCGGAATGTGATCCCGTTCGACCCTACCTGTTAACCCAAAGTTTCCGTGGAGAATTCCAACTACGTCAAGGTCCATGGAAATACCTGAATCACAAAGGTTCCGGAGGCAATCGATATGATCGGGGCATCATGCAGCCTTACGCACTGCCAGAAAAAGAACCTGAAGCCGAAGGACAACTCTATCATTTAGACACGGATCCAGGAGAAACCAATAATTTGTTTTTCAGTGAGGAAGCTAAACGAAAAGAACTGCAGGACTTACTGGCATCCTTGATCGGAAGCGAAGGCCGAACAGCTCCGTTGAACAGAAAACCATTCCTGAACCAGTAGGAGGTTGTTTCTATTTCCAAACACTGATTACTCCAAACTCAAGAAATTGACTATTTTTAAGTTTCTGTGGCTTCAGTGTACTCAGTAGTTAAACAATTTCGTGTCTTTCACGCCTTTCGTGGTTAAAAATCATAATCAGCAATTACATTAATCGGGATTATGGATTCTTGCTTTGAGAGAATCATTTTCTGCATTGCGCCAGCTGCCGTTTTCATTTTCATCGGACTCAGGGTGGCGGACGCATACAACTTATGGGATTAATACCGCAAATCCAGAATTCTATCGGGATCCAGATTTAGACTCCGAAGTCATTCGGAACGTCAAAAAAAGTCCGGCAATAATCATAAACACGCCCAGAAGAAAACTCCATGTGTCATACCAATCAGGAATTGTTGTACTGATGTTGGCTTTCTGCCCGTTATTCGCAATAAGGATTCGGGACATGGATGACATAGCCAGTGTACTGTGTATATATGGAACAAGAGTAATGATGGTTCCACAGACAATCAGGGTAATCGAAGCAACGAATTTCATGGATGGAAGAGATTTTATATTCGAGAGTTATGATTGAATCATCAAAGTATCTCAGGCATTAAATTTTAGAAACACTTATTTCTCAAGATTTATGAAACTTAATAAATTATACTAGTTTTTTGTGGGTCTATGCCTCGCAGCAGGATTTCCACAAAGCGCCAACGCACAGACCAAATCGAATCCTGAGTCGTCAAAGATGTGGTTATTTCTCCTTGCTGGCCAATCCAATATGGCCGGACGCGGTGAAGTTGAGTTAGTAGATCTGCAACCGCATCCAAGGGTCTTTACATTCACCCGGGACCTGCAATGGAAACCTGCCATCGACCCGATTCATTTTGACAAACCCGGAGTCGTAGGTGTTGGACCGGGAAAAACATTCGGCACAATCATCGCCGAACATTATCCGGACGTTATCGTGGGATTGATCCCCTGTGCTGTGGGCGGATCTCCTATAGATTCCTGGCAAGAGGGAGCCTATTACCCCCCCACAAAAAGCCATCCTTGGGACAATGCAATTCACCGCGCCAAGCAGGCCATGCAGTACGGGGAGATGAAAGGGATTATCTGGCATCAGGGTGAATCTGATAGTAATGAACAACTGGCAGCTGGTTACGAATGTAAACTGCATGATCTGATTGCAAGATTTCGAAATGAACTGGGCAATGCGGAGATCCCATTCATTGCCGGACAAATGGGAATTTTTGAGGAACGCCCCTGGAATTCAGCAAAACAAAAAGTCGATGAGGCCCATCGCCAACTGCCTGATAAAGTTGAAAACACAGTATTTGTCAGCGCTGAAGGACTGAGTCATAAAGGAGATGAAATCCATTTCAATTCAGCTAGCTACCGGGAATTTGGTAAGCGCTATGCAGAGGCTATAATTAAACTCGAAAAAAAATAAGCAAATACGGAAAATTCTCAAACCAAACCAGATATCTGAAATTCAATATACGTAGCGTTCAAAAGCGAATCCTGCCATGGAGCTGTTGAGCTAATTTAACTCGGATCGCTTCTTTTTTCATTCTATTGAAAATAGCTTAATGAGTTTCGCTCTCCAGCTTCAGATTACAACGGGAATTCCCTGTGGTCCCTCAGTGGATGGCGGTAGGTGAATCCCATTTGTTTGATAAATATCAAATGGGCTTCGAGTCGGTTTTGAAAGCAGTCCCAGTTTTTGTGCTCCTGTTGACTCCAGGCTACTTCAGATAAAGCGCACATCCTGGGAAGAATCATATACTCCAAAAGCTTCCAGGTCGGGATTCTTTCGGTCCAGATGTTGGCTTGCACACCGAGGATCTTGGATTTGGAATCTTCGTCCAGATCCTTGGTCAAAGGATCGTAATTGTAGACGGCATCTAATGGGATGACTCCCAGGTTGCCGGGTTCTTCAGGTTCGGTTGAGTTTTTGTAATCGAAATAACAGGCGCCGGTAGGTGACATGATGGCTTCGTGCCCCATTTTGGCGGTGGCAACTCCTCCTTCCACGCCCCGCCAGGACATAACAACCGCTCCTGGCGGAATACCTCCTTCAAGAATTTCATCCCAACCAATGATATCTTTTCCCAGGGCTTTCAGGAATTTACCTGCTCGGGTGATGAACCAGCTTTGAAGTTCCTCTGCGTTTTGCAATCCTTGTTCCTTCATCCGCCGCTGGCAATCAGGACATTCTTTCCATCGGGTTTTAGGACATTCATCCCCACCGACGTGAACAAACCTTCCTGGAAACAACTGCGCTACCTCGGCTAAAACTTTTTCCAGAAATTCAAAAGTCTTTTCCTTACCAGCGCAGTACACATCCTCAAAAATGCCGCAAGTGTTAGCGACTTCAAAAGGTCCGCCAGCACAGGAGAGTTCCGGGAATGCGGCCAACACGGCTCGCGCATGCCCTGGCATTTCGATTTCTGGTACGACCAAGACTTTTCGAGCTTCCGCGTAATCAAGGATTTCCCGGACATCCTCCTTGGTGTAGTAACCCCCATAGCGCTCGCCATCGCGATCCCGCCAAGCTGAAATTTGTGCCAGTTGCGGAATGGAGTCCAACGCCAAACGCCAACCTTGGTCATCGGTCAAATGCCAGTGGAAAACGTTCATTCGATGCAATGCAATCAGGTCAATCAATCTCTTCACCTGCCGCACCGGAAAAAAATGACGACAGACGTCCAGATGCATCCCTCGCCAGCGGAAACGCGGCGCGTCTTGGATCTTGCAGACAGGCCAGCCTTCATCTCCCAATAGAACGGTCAATGCGGCTGCCCCACGAACCCAGCCGGTTTCTGACCCGGCGATCAGAACACCACTGGGAGTGATTTCCAAACGATATGCTTCAGGTGAGTCGTTTGATTCCAATTGGAACTGAACATCAGGCTCTGTGTCTGTGATTTCGCACCGAAGGTTTTTAGTGCGACGCTGAAGCCAATCGGCAAGTAAACCGGCAACTCCCGGACGCTGCGAGTTCGAAGGAGGAATTCCAATTCTGAGCGTCGTTTGAATATGAAAAATACCTTCTCCCTGTTCGTAACTTTCAGGCGCCGGGATGAGCGCTGGCTTGAGATTAGATGACATAAATCTTTTATCAATCAGGAAGCTTTGTTCTTAGGAAAAAACTTGGCAACAGCAAATATGCAGACCGAGCCAGCAATCAACAAGATCAAACCGATTCCACGATTTGGAAATACCGGATCCGGATCGAATGCGTCTCCGATAAACAACTTGCCCAGGCCAATGAGCCAGAAACAGATACCAGCAGAGGAGAGGATCCACAGGATCAGATTCGAAATGCTTAACGGTGATTCAGGTTTAAAGTCTGGGCTTTCCTTCTTCACCAGGCGGTCGATATGCTTCCAGCCCCAACCACCAGCCTGAACTTTTCGGTGGAACGACTTGAGAACTTCTAAATCTGTAGCGGGTGTCAACCATGTTACAGCCAAGGCTAAAGCAACACTTAAAGGCACAGTCACCAACAAGCTGTAAGGAAAATCAAACAACGAAGCCAACGGGATAGAGAAAGGAGTCCCTTCCATAAATACAATCGTAGAATTTCCTATAATCGGCTCTTTCAGTAAATACATACTAAGTGACAAGACAAGCAAGGAGATCAGGCAAACCAGTTCAGACCAGGCGTTGATTCTCCACCAATACCAGCGGAGCAGGTAAATGACCCCGATCCCGCCATTGAAACCTGCCAGAAAAAACCACGCGTCAGAAATCGTGCTCATGAATAATGCGACAAGAATACCAGCCAAAGCAATCAGCAGTGTTGCGACAATTCCATAGCTCACGTAGTGTTTTTCAGAATAGGTAAAACTGGAGTCACCAGAATTTTGCTGGATTCTTTTTTCACGTCGCGGAGCAATGAATGGACGATACACGTCGTTAATCAGATAAGACGCGCCAAGGTTAACCCAGGTGGAAATCGTTGACATGTAGGCTGCAAACAAAGCCGCCACCATCAACCCCAGCAATCCCGTTGGCAACACAGCCAACATCACGCGAACATAGCCAGCCTCGGCGAGAGAGCCGCTGGGCATGGCTCCGTTCTCGGATGGAACATGAGGAAACATGACAGCTGCGACAAATCCAACCAGCAACCAGGGCCACATTCTCAAAGCGTAGTGTGAGACTCCGTACCACAAATACCCAAGAGCGGCCTGACGTTCATCGCGGGCGCTTAACATGCGCTGCGCAAAGAAAGATCCACCATCGGTGAATGCATAAGACCACCAGAACACCAGAATGAGTAACCAGAATTCGGGTTGAGTAAAGAGCCCGAACTCCGATGCATTGGCTTGAGGAAATAAAGCCATCATACCACTGG
>JAUIHU010000305.1 GCA_030432175.1 Verrucomicrobiia bacterium
GAAATTTTTTTAACCACGAAAGGCACGAAAGACACGAAAAATAAGAAAAAGAGGTTATGAACCACGGAAGGCACGGAAAACACTGAAATAGGCTTATAAACCACGGAAGGCACGGAAACACACGGAATATTTAATAAATTCCTTTTCCGTGTCTCTCAGTGTCTTCCGTGGTTTAAAAAAATATTTCGTGCTTTTCGTGCCTTTCGTGGTTAAAAAAATTTTCGTATCTTTCGTGCCTTTCGTGGTTCAGAAGGACAAATCCAGTTCAGGGATTTCTTCACCTTCCAGAATATCTTCTTCCTGCCAGTTCGCTACACCGTTTTTATAGGTCAAGATCCTGTGCCGGCTTCCAGGCGCCGGGGCAGCGCTTTCGGGGATCCATTTTGCGTGTTCGGCGATGATGTCGGCGTATTTCGGATCACTGGCCAGATTGGTCCACTCGTTCGGATCGTTCTGCATGTCGTAAAGCTCCTCTGATCCGTCCGCATAACGAATGTAGCGCCAGCGTTCCGATCTCACTCCGTGGTTGTCATGGTTGTGCACGGTAATGGCCGGGCGTTCTCTGGGCGCATTTGGATCTTTCAGTTGTGGAGCCAGACTGATCCCTTCCAGATTGCAGTTAGTTGGAGCTCCGACGAGGTCGATCAGAGTTGGGTAGAGGTCCAGCAACTCGGCAGGTCGATTGCATTCCGCGTCCGTGAGAATGCCGGGGCCGGCGAAGATCAGCGGAACCCGGGTGGATCGATCCCAGAGTGTGTTCTTTCCGGTGATGCGTTTTTCGCCCAGATGCCAACCATGATCGGACCATAAAACGACGATTGTATTATCCTGGTAACCATTTTGTTCCAATGCGTCCAGAACCCGTCCCACCTGACTGTCCACGAAGCTGACGCAGGCGAGGTAGGATTGAACGATTGGTTTCAACTGGCGGTCTTCCAGAAGGAAATCAAGACGCGGTTCCGGGAGTTTCCAGTGCAGGTACCAGGAGAAGCGAGGCGTGTCTTCACGGTCACCCAGCAGGATCGGTGGCAATTGCAGCGTGTCCAGTGGATACAGGTCGAACCATTTCTGTGTTGCGTAGCAGGGAACGTGTGGCAGGAAGAAACCGACCGACATAAAGAATGGTCCGTCCGGTTTGGCGTTTAACTGGTCCACAGCCCACGAAGCCACTTGCCAGTCGCCTTTGTCCTCGTCACGGTGCGGGAACGTTCCCCAGTCCACGAGTGGATGTGGAGCCGGTGTGTTGACCAGTTTCTTTTCTGGTTTCACTCCGACACCGGCGGGAGGTCCCCAGTGATCGTATTCTTCGTCACGCGTGGCTCGGGGCGGATAGCCGCCATGATAAATCTTGCCAGCGGTGTAAGTATGGTAACCCTGTTTCTTCAGATATTGTGGTAGAGAAACCACGTCCTTGAACTCCTCCAGTTGACGGAACCAGGGAGCCAGTCCGTAAATGCCGGTCGTGGTGGGGCGAAGTCCGGTCATCAGGCTGGTGCGTGAGGAATTGCACAACGGGGACTGGCAGTGGGCGTTGGTGAATGTCATGCCGCGATCCGCCAGCTTGTCCATGTGAGGTGTCTGGACTTGCGGATGGCCGCGGAGCGGTCCGACCCAATCGTTCAGGTCATCGATGGCGATGAACAGGATGTTGGGTTGGCTGGAAGACTTTGAAGTTGGACTCTGAGCTGATGCATTCAGACTTAGACCGATTCCTGCCAGAGAGGTGAATATGAATAACCTTACAGAGGTCAGGAGCGTTAGTTTGACAGTAGGATTTTGTTTCATGACTGAACTTTACAGGCAGAAATCATCCATGACAGGATCTCTGCTGAGTTGGTTATGGTGATCTTTAAAAGATGCACGTTGCCTCAGTGAATATCCAAGCCAAAACTCTTCAGATTTGTTTTTAATGGATCGGGATGAGAATTTGAATCTTGATTCCTTTCCCTTGAGTCGCCGCCAACATGAAATTCAGGGAGAAAATTCTCGACCCGGACCTGGACGGATTATGATTCAATTACATCAGGGGTATATTCAGAAAGGGGAATGTTTTTCCGTTCTACCACCCTTATATCCAATCCAGAACAGAATAGCCTGCGCTTTATTGCTGACCTGAAGTTTGCTGTAGATGTTGCGGATGTGAGTCTTTACAGTCGGCAGAGCGATAAATAGATCCTGAGCAATTTCCAAGTATTTTTTACCTGTCGCAAGTTTATCCAGAATTTCCACTTCGCGGCTGGATAATGGAAGGTCAGGGTTACTTTTCCCTTTTGTGTCAGGATCCGATTTTGGGCTATTGGAATTTGGAGAACATTCTGTGGATCCATTCTCAAGTTTCTTCAGGGCTCGAATTACTTTTCTTGCGATGGAAGTGGACATGGGGGCTCCATCTGCCAGAGCATCTTCGATTGCCGCTCGAATTTCTTCTGGCGAGGCGTCTTTTAATAAATAGCCATCAGCTCCCTCCATGAATGCTTTCAGCACAAAATGATCATGATCATGAGCGGATAGCATGATGATCCTGGATTTGGGGTGCAATTGCTTGAGCGGTTTGATGCAATCCAGTCCCAGCTGATCTTTGAGATGAATATCCAGAAAATAAATATCAGCGTGTGATTTTTGGGACGCTGTTAAAAAAGTTTCGGGATCCGAAAATCCACCTGCCCACTCAAAACCTTCGGCGCCTTCAATGCATCTTCTGAACATGGAAAGATACAGGGGCTCATCCTCCAGAGCAGCTATGCGAATTATTGAATTACAACTCATTCTATAGTCCTTTTGAATCAGTGGGGATTCGAATCACAACACAAGTCCCGTTTCCTGCTGTAGAGTCAGGTCGTTTTTGTGTTGATGGGTCAAAACCTTTCCCGTTGTCAGATATTTGAGCCTCAATGAACTTGTTCTGGATTTCATGGATTCTAAGTTCCACGCATGTTGCGGTTGAATGTTGGATCACATTAGCCATTAGATTCTTGACGATATTGACCCAATCCCTCTTCAAAGTAGAGTCTAGAATCAAATCATTCTCCCTGTTGTCAATCCTGAGGTCCACGGCGATGCCTGATCCTCTGAAATACTCCGTAATCATTAAGCTCATGTAGTCACAAAATGAACTGTAGGAACACGTTTCAGGGTTGATGTACCAAATGATCTCACGCATCTTTTTGGCAGCTTCTTTGGTGAATCCATTAATTTCCCGGGCGAAACTGACATTTATTTTTTTAGGATCTTCGATGGCTATTCCGACTTGCAAGTTGATTTTCGCCAGTGAAGCTCCAAGATCATCGTGCATATGTTGGGCGATCCGCATTCTTTCCCGTTCTAAATCTCGTTGTTTTTCGTAATGCAGCTTCAATTTCCTGCGTTGATCCAACTTGCAGATCCAATAGAGGCATGCTGAGAAGAGCAAAATTACGACGAGAGTCTTAAATATAGTTGTCTGATAGAAAAATGGAGTGATGTAAAAATCCACAAAAGCCGCTTGCTGTTGCAGGACTCCATGTTCATTGCATGCTTTGATTTCGAAACGGTATGTTCCTGGGTTGAGGTGGGCGTAGAATGCATTGTCGTAGCTCATGAGTGGACTCCATTCATCTGAATACCCAATCAGGCGGTGTGTGAATAGTGGATTGCCGGTCAGAGTCAGGCCCTCAATCGAAAAGTCGAAGTTGAGTCCACTGGCAGCGGAAGGTGGTAGATGGAGAGGTTCGGCGCTCGTTTTTGTCATATGCAGGACTGGCGCATGAAAGAAAACCTGTTCTCCTGTGGAGATCCTTTGAATGGAGGCTTTTGGTAAAGATGTTCGTTTCAGGGCTGTTTTGGGATCAAAGGTTACATCATACTTAATCATGCTGAAGAACACCTCACCTTTGTCAGTCAGGGCTGCAGAAGGATAGAATAAACTTTCTGCGGATACATTCTTCAACCCTGACTGTTCATTCAGTAAAATAAATTCAGGCTGGATCGCGGGGGAGTCCATGTATTGATTTAGAGAAGTGATAGGGTAACCCTGAATCCCGTGACTGAACCCGTACCAAATATAGCCGCCTTGATCAGCTACTACTGAGACAGGTTTAGTAGGCGATAGCCGTAATGAATGGGGAAAAGGGCGAGATACAATGTTAAACCCGGATGAGGTTTCCTGGATCCGTGTCAGTGTATCTGCGCTGGTGACCCAGATGGTTTTATATGAATCCTCATAAATGGTAGAAATCTGATTTGTGTCGATTGAGAAGTGAAATGTTTTTTCCTTGAAGTCGTTGAGATTCAGTGATTCACAGAAAACACTACCTTCAGTGGTGGTCATCCAGACACGCTCTTTGGAGTCCACCCAAATAGCAGTAAATTCTTCTTTTACAGGTGAATGGTCATCTGAAGGCTTCCACCACTGCAATTGTTCAGCTCCTGGTTTGAGGACCAGTATGCCTTTTTCTGTTGCAAGATAAATACCCAATGACTGACTGATTCCCGCTGATTTAATAAACTGAAAAGGTTCTTCTGATTCGGAGTATATCCAGACAGGGGGGGAGTGAGGGCTGTATTCCACGAGAGCCGGCAAAGGTGGATAATCTTTGCCTACGTTAATAGCATTTACCAAGCTCCAATCGGGAACAACACCCAGAATCTCTTTTGTCTCCCCATTCTTTTCAGTGAGCCCAAGCGGGAAAAATCTAAAACCCAGGTAATCCTTTTTTTCAGGTGACTTGCGCATGAAGTCCTGAATTTCCTGAGGAAGAAATTTGAATTCCTGCAGATTTATTGTTGAAGCAACTTCTCTGGGTTCCTGAATATTTTGTGCAATCCGGCGAGGAAACAATTGGTGAGATGATGAAACATCCGTGACTTGATTTCCTAACGCTCCCCATGTTTTTTGTTCATTTTTTACGGTCGGCGGAATGAAAAGCTTTAGTCCATTTGCATTGGTCGCCATCCAAATATTCCCTTTTTCATCTTCCAACATCCCGTTCAGATTGACCATTTTGGGCGAATCTTTGTACGCAAGGACCTGCCTTTGATCATGAAAGAAAAGTTCTGGAAGATGCAGATGCTCCTCAGTTCTATAAATCATGGATATTTCACTCCAATAACCTGATCCTTCGTAAGCTTCAAATAATGGTCTGCCGTTGGCCCGACGATTCATTTCGGTGTAGTCTATGACGTTGAGATTCCGGTCTACTGTCAAGTCGCCTGCTGGAGTGCTCCATACCAATAATTCCGATCCAAATGGAATCAGGTTTCCAATGCCTTCAGATGCATGATCGCAGTAGATCTTTTCATCAGTGATTGGGTTCCATTTCAGGAGCCGGCCAGTCATGGAAACAAATAATTCATCTTCTGAAGGAGCAACCAATGATTCAAAAACGTTTTGTCTGTAAGTGATACCAGGCCAGGTCGGGTTGAGATCACCTACAGCAAACTCCTGGACATTGCTGTCAGCATCCAGCTTGTATAGTTTTTTGTCGTACAAAGCCCATAGACAACCGGAAGGATCTTCAACCAATTGTTTAATTGGGCTGGTCGGAGTGGATGCCGGACCAAAGACCAGGGCTGAAGGCTTAAACTCATTTCCATTGAATAAAAATACGCCTTTGGACTTGGTTCCGACAGCCAGGGTCCCATCTGAGAGTTCAAGTAGAGCACGCACATTTTCATCTGGCAGGGCTGGCGAGCTGTTTGGATGAAAGGTGGAGAATCTTGATCCATCAAATCGACTGAGTCCTCCTACTGTACCGATCCAGATGGCTCCGTCTGATGTCTGAGTAATGCAGCGCGTGGCGTTGTGCGCTAAACCGTCGGAAGAGGTCCAGGATTTGATCACACCGCCTTCGATAATTTCCGGCTCTTGAACAATGCGGTTATAAACAGGCGGGCTTGGATCCTGCGCTGATCGAGGGGCGGCTAATAATTGAAACCATAAGTGTTCTTTTCCTCTCATGAAACTA
>JAUIHU010000306.1 GCA_030432175.1 Verrucomicrobiia bacterium
GTTCCATTATCTGGAACCAAGCGCCCAGGCATCAGCTACCAATCAACCCGCAGACCTGAATTCGCTGGAACCGACTTTCCTGGGTTTCGATCGCGGAAGCCGTGGCGTCGGGACCCGCAATTTTGTTCTGATACTCGCGGTCAACCCTCTGAGCAACGCAGTTGCTGAAGCATTGAAAAGTTCCTGGACCAATGCTCACAGAACAAAAACAGGTTTTGAATCTGTAGATGGAGTGGTTGCTGTTTGCCATTCAGAAGGAGCAGGAGAAGGATCGGGAGCGCGTAACAATGAACAGCATGTCCTGCGAACTCTGGCTGGCTGGATCACTCACCCGAATGCCGGTGGAGTCCTGCTCATTGATACAAAATCAGGTTGGTTGAACAGCGAGGTTCTCTTAAACTGGATGCGAAAGCAGCGCTATCCGTTGGATGATGTTCCCTGGGAAATCCTTCCTTTTGAGTCCGATGTTAAATCATCAATCGCTCACGGACTTGATGCGCTCGAAAGATTGACTTTTGAAGCCGCTAAGTCCCAGAGAACCACGGTTCCGATTTCCAAATTGAAAATCGCGTTGCAATGCGGCGGCAGTGACGCCTTTTCCGGCGTATCTGCGAATCCATTGATTGGTTGGATCGCTCGTCGCCTGGTTGCATTGGGTGGCGCCGCTAATCTCGCAGAGACCGATGAATTGATAGGAGCCGAACCTTACCTGCTCAGTAGAGTACGATCTCCGGAAGTCGCTCAACAATTCCTGGCAAGACGGGATGCCTTTCAACGCTGGGCCAAACGTCACGGACATGGAGCCGAGGGAAATCCATCGGGCGGCAATGTGTACCGCGGGCTTACCAACATTGTCATTAAAAGCATTGGAGCCGCGCGAAAGAAAGATCCGGAATCCACTTTGGACCATGTCATTGACTATTCAGCTCCAATGCGGGACACCGGCTACCATTTCATGGACAGCCCGGGAAACGACCTCGAAAGTGTCGCAGGGCAAGTCGCTTCCGGATGTTCCCTGATTTTCTTCACCACCGGCAACGGTTCGATCACCAACTTCCCGTTCGTTCCAACTCTGAAAGTCATGACCCAAACCGAAAGATATCAGTCGTTACAAAACGACATGGATATTAACGCAGGTTTGTACATAGACGGGATGCCCATGGATGTACTGGGAAAGAAAACATGGTCGAAAATGGTCGCCGTCGCTTCAGGGGATCCAACTGTTGGCGAGCGAACCGGGCTTTCCCAAACGCAGATCTGGAGAAACTGGGAGCTGCCTGGATTTGAATCAGGTGTTGAGATTAACGAACTCAGAGAAAAATCTGAAAAGTCTATTCGTTATCCAGAAATCCAGTCGGTGGCAGTTCCGCTTTGGTCGGAATCCAAGCTCAATGAATTTTGGAAAAATCATCTAGGACGGCAGCGAATTGCAGGTGAAGCGCCGGAGAAACCTCCTGTATTCCGGTTAATTGAATGGATCGCTCCGACAAGTTTATGCTCCGGGCAGGTCGCGATAAAACTGGCTAAAGAGCGCAATATCAGGATTTCCCATTCACCCATAGAATGCATAGCAACTGCTCATACCGAAGGCTGTGGTGTTTCGGGTGGGGCTTCGGAAGATTTATTTCTGAACACAATGGGCGCTTACCTGCAGCGAGAAGATATCATTTCGGCGCTTTTTCTGGAGCACGGTTGCGAGAAGACTCATCACGGTGTTTTTCGTCAGTGGATTCAGGACAATGGATTGAATCCGGATCGTTACCTGTGGCGCGGAATTCAGAGTGATGGAGGAGTGGAATCTTCACTTCAGAAATCTCTCAACGCACTGGACGCCAACGGCAGAGATTCATCAGAAACGACCCGACTCACAAACGCCAAACAAGAATCCGAAAAGCGAGTGAAGCACGGCGATTGGCGAGGCATTCGGATGGGTTGGATCAATACTCTTAAGGCCAGCTCTTGGAATGAAGAGAACTTTCGCTTGATCGCTGAATGGATGCGACTCGCTTCCAGTTTGGGAGCGCGTCATTGGGTGGACGTGAGAGATCCGGTCTGGATGAATTCAAATTTTGTTTCCGCTCTGAAAAGTGATTTTCCCGAAAACTCTGGCGCCCCGCCGCAGACTTCGGACGCGCTTTATTTAAAGTCATTGCCTGGGCGAGATCCGGTCGAATGCATGACCCATTTGGGAACGTCTGGACTTCATTTGATGATTGTTCTTGGACCTCACCCGATGCGTCATCCGATAATTCCAACCCTGAACTATTCAATTCAGGCAGAAGTCAATCCACAGAAAGCAGACCACCATAAGGATTCATTTACCGCTTCCAGTCTTGAACTCTGCGCCGGTTGGGTCCAACAATGCCTCCGTCTCTGGATTGAAGGAGAGCATCCTCAAAACACACCTGCAATGTCGGGAGCGTTTCAGATTTCACGAGGAGCCACTGGTGTGTCACTTTAAACCTTCTCCTATCTGAACAAGTCCAGAGTGAAGCCATTGCTATGTCAAAAATGCTGAAATCATCCGGGGGTATGTTCATTGCGACTCTTATCAGCCGCATTTTAGGAATGGTTCGGGAAATGGTCTATTCGGCCTTTATGGGAACGAGTCCAATAGCGGGCGCTTTCTTCTTTGCGTTTACGATCCCCAATTTATTTCGTCGTTTACTTGGCGAAGGCGCTTTAACTGCAGCATTCATCCCAATTTTTAAATCTCATGAAAAGGATGAGCCAATGATGTGGAAGGTTGCCAACTCAGCAATCACGGGATTGATGATTTTGTGCTCCGCGCTCGTTGGCGTCGTCCTGGCTGGTTTAACACTTTTCCTGGTATATGCCGATCCATCAGCTGAAACGAAATTGATGCTGAAACTGCTGCGGATCATGTTTCCCTATCTTCTATTGGTGTGTCTTACGGCAGTACTGATGGCCATGTTGAATTCAAGGGGAAAATTCTTTCTGCCTGCGATGGGAGCCACTGTTTTGAATGTGGTCATGATCTCGACCGTTCTTTTTGTTGCTCCACAATGGGGTCAGGAACTGCCAGATCAGGTATACGCATTAGCCTACGGAGTTCTGGTGGCCGGCATTTGTCAGGTTGCTCTCCAATTACCCGTGCTTTGGAAAGATGGCTTCAGGCCAACCTGGATTTCAAAATGTTGGACGCAGCCCGAGGTGAAAGAAATCTGGAGGAAAATGATTCCTGGAATGCTCGGAGTCGCCGCATACCAGATTAATATCCTCATTTCAAAAGGGATCGCCTTTAAAGTAGATCCAACAATCGTAGCAAAATTTGACTACGCCGTTCGACTGATGGAACTCCCTCAGGGATTATTTGCTGTATCTCTGGCTACATTTTTATTGCCGACATTGTCAGGTTTAGCAGCAGAGAAGCAATTCCCGGAATTTCGGTCCACTCTCTCAACTGGGTTCAACCATTTGATTTTCGTCAACCTTTTTGCCTCCGTAGCGTTGATGGTATTGGCTGAGCCGATTGTTCGATTGATATACGAGCGAGGCAAGTTCACACCTGTTGATACCATGCGAGTCGCTGAGGCTGTAACCATTCTGGGTTCGGGTTTATTAGCTTACTCTTTGGTCAACATTTTGGCCCGAGCGTTCTATGCTTTGGGCGATACGCATACCCCCATGCGAATCAGTGTTTTTTGTCTCTTCTTGAACCTGCTTCTGGCGTTGTGGATGATTGGTCCATTCAGACACATGGGAATGGCAGCCGCCAACAGCATGAGCGCCTGGGCTCAGTGGGGTTTGCTACTCTATGCTTTCAAACGCAAAATGCCCAAGGCTGATTTCTCTAATGTCTGGAAAGATCTTCAGAAAATTGCAGCATTGGGACTGGCAGCAGGGATCCTGGCCTGGAGTGTGAAGTTTCAACTTGTTTCGTGGCTGGCGAATGTTCCGGAATTAGTCGGAGAAATCCTGATGGTCTTTGTTCCAGCTGGAGCTGCTTTCATGCTATACTATGGGTTAAGCTTGGTTCTGAACATTGCGTCTCCCTCGGAGATTGCCAAACTGGCTCTGAAAAAGTTGAAAAAACAGTGATCCATGAAACTCGAGATTGAATCCAAAGGAACTTCTAATCCTGTTAATGCAGCGGAAATCCAGACTGCGCTCCAAGGGCTGCAAGGATTTGCTATTCTGGGGCCAGATGAAATGAATTATATGCAGGCATCTGGATCTCCGGAAGAGTCCTACACACTGGAATACCAGACAGGCGACACGGATCAACACTACAGCAGCAAAGCGCCTGTCAGTGAAGCTACGATGATTCAAGCCTTTGTTCATTACTTCCAGAAAAATCCGGAATGGAAGTCCCTGGCTGAATGGGAAAAGATGGATTTCTAAATGATTTCAATTATGACACAGCACAGCATTCATGCATCGAAATCCGATTGTCAGCGAGTCATCTCGGCAATTGGTAAAATTCTTTCTTTATCTGTATGTGGCGGACTGTTCCTCAGCGCGGCCCAGGCACAAGAAGATTTGGTGGTCACCGATTCCGATCTCCCTGGGAGAGATCCTCTGTCTCCTACCGCCGCGTTGGAATCCTTTGAGCTTGAACCCGGTTTCTCCATCGAACTGGCTGCGCATGAACCTCAGGTCATGGATCCGGTCGCAATTGCTTTCGATGAGAACGGCGGCATGTACGCGCTGGAAATGCGGGGATATTCAGAACGCATGGATGCTCTTCTGGGACGGGTAAAATATCTTCAGGATCAAGATCAGGATGGCTTCTATGAAACCAGTACTGTGTTTGCGGAAAATCTCGCCTGGCCCACAGCGATCGCCTGCAGTCAAGGCGGGGTGATCGTCATCGGCGTGCCGGATATGGTTTTCCTCAAGGATCTCAACGGGGATCATCAGTCCGATTTATCACAGGTTTTGTATTCCGGATTCGGTTCCAGGGCTAGCCGTCTTAATGTACAACAACTTCCCAATAACCTCACCTGGGGACCTGATCAACGCTTTCACGGCGCGGGCGGGGGGAATGCCAGTTGGTTGCAGCCCCGATACAAATCAGCGCCTGCTTTTGGTTTGAATCGCCGAGACTTTACGTTAAATCCACTGGACTGGTCGCTCACCCCAACCTCCGGCGGCGCTCAGCATGGATTGACTCTGGATGACTTCGGTAGAAAGTTTGTTTGCAGTAACAGCCACCACATTCAAACCGTTCTTTTTGACTCCGACTGGTATCCCGGACCTTCCTCAATCCGCGTTCCGAATCCGTTAATGGATATCGCCGCTGAAGGTCCGGCCGCAACCGTCTATCGCGCCAGCCCGGATGAACCGTGGCGTGTGATTCGAACTGAGTGGCGCGTCGCAGGGAAAGTTCCAGGTCCGATCGAGGGTGGCGGAACTCCTTCAGGATATTTCACTGCCGCGACTGGAATTGTTATTTATCGCGGGATTCAATTCCCGGAATCCCACCAAGGCAATGCTTTCATCGCTGATGCAGGAAGTAATCTGGTTCACCGAAAAATCGTTGAGCAAAGTGAGGCTGGCATCAATTGGATCGCCAGCCGCGCCTTGCCTGAGAGACAGTCCGAATTTTTGAGATCCAGCGACAACTGGTTCCGTCCGGTTCAACTGGAGAACGGACCTGACGGAGCTCTGTATGTCCTCGATATGTACCGGGAAGTCATCGAACATCCCTGGTCACTGCCACAACCTCTCAAGTCGAAGATTGATTTGAACAGCGGTATGGACCGAGGACGGATCTATCGCATCGTTTCCAATACGCGACCTCGCTCCAGAAATCGTAGTGGTGACACATTCAAGAAAAACCAACCCTCGGACTGGGTCGCCAAACTGAAATCGGAGAATGGTTGGACCCGCGACACAGCTGCGAGATTGATTTATGAAAATCAGGCTAAATCAGCTCTGCCGCAGTTGGCGAAATGGATCACCCAATGCTCCAC
>JAUIHU010000307.1 GCA_030432175.1 Verrucomicrobiia bacterium
CGGCGCTTCGCCGAACACGTGCAGACCGTCGCGGATCTGGCTTTCCTTCAACTCGCACAGGTAGGCGTCCAGCTTCGCCAGACGGCTGTCGGCGTCGTCATCTTCTGCGATGCCGGCATCCAAATCCATGCCGGTGGCGGAGGTGAGGGGGTTGATTTGCGTGAGGATGAATATGGTGAGGCTTTGGATGCGGCGAGTCTGGTGAAGCAAACACAGCAGATGATCGAGAAATACGGATTCAAAGCGATCAAATTCAAAGCGGGCGTTTTGGATCCGAAGATCGAAATAGAAACGGTTCAAAAACTCAGAGAAGCGTTTGGTCCGGAGATCCCGATTCGCATGGACCCCAATGGCGCCTGGTCGGTCGAGACATCCATCCACGTTGGGGTTTCATTAAAAGAAGAACTGGGCGGAGGCGGATATCTGGAAGATCCGACCGCCTCCATGGAATCCATGAGCGCCACAAGGGCAGGATTAATGAAAGCCGGAATTGACACACCGCTGGCTTCCAATGTCGCGGTCACCTGTTTTGCTGATTTGCCTGAAGCCATCCGCACGGACGCCACTCAGATTGTTCTCTGCGACCACCATTACTGGGGAGGTCCAAGGCAGATACAATGTCTGGGAAGATTACTGGAAACATTCGACCTGGGCATGTCCATGCATTCGAATTCCCATCTTGGGATCTCTCTCATGGCAATGGCTCACACAGCCGCAGCGACACCGCACTTGAAATACGACTGCGACACACACTATCCGTGGCAATCCGATCAGGACGAAGTCATTGTCGGAGGAAAACTGAAGATTGAGCAGGGTCTGGTCAGGATTACCGATCAGCCGGGACTCGGAGTTGAATTGGATCCGGACCGATTAGCTCGTGGAAAAGAGCGGTTTGAAAAATGTCCATACAGGAAAAGGGATGATGAAGCAGAAATGCGAAAACATGTGGACCCAGCCTGGAAGCGGATCCTGCCTCGTTGGTGAGGCCATTCAGATTTCAAGGTAAGATAACTATTTTAACTGATCAGACAGACCATGGACCCGAATATTTTAAGGCAAAAGCTTGAAGGTGTGATTGGATTTCCGGTTACGCCATTTCTGAACGAACCAGATTTTCCACTCGATCGGGAAGGGATTCAGTCTAATTTAGACTACATGCTGGGAAGTCCTCTGGCGGCGGTTGTTGCAGCTGGCGGCACAGGGGAATTGTATTCGCTGACCCCTGCGGAAAGGGATGAAGTGGTTCGGTTGAGTATTGAGGCGACAGCGGGAAGAGCGCCCGTGCTGGCAGGTGTTGGGTTTAATCGCGCGTTAGCCGTTGAACAGGCGAAATCCGCAGAAAAGATGGGAGCAGCCGGTATATTGGCATTTCCGCCCTACTTTCCTGGATCTGACTTCGAGGGGCTATTGGATTATTACAAAGCAATCGGTGAAGCGACGGGGTTGGGTCTTCTAATTTACACTCGTGACTGGGTATCATTGAGCGTTGAACAGGCAAGCCGCCTTGCTGATGCGATTCCCAATCTGATTGCCTGGAAAGACGGGCAGGGAAATATTCGCCAGTATCAGTCGATCAAGAATGCGCTGGGTGACAGGTTTCGATGGATTGGCGGGGCTGGAGATGATCTGGTGGGCGCTTATTATGGAATGGGAATCCGCGCATATACATCCAGCATTGCGGTGATTGCTCCCCAAATTTCCTGCCAATTGCACGTATTGGCGGCAGCGGAACGTTACACAGAACTGAGAAAGTTAATGGATGAGGCGATCATTCCTCTGTACCGGTTACGATCTAAACGAAAAGGGTTCGAAGTCTCGGCAATGAAATGGTTGATGAATGAAATGGGTTTGCGAGGAGGCGTCAGTCGTCCGCCTGTGCCAGAAGTGACTGATCCAGCGGACCTCAAAGTTTTGGAGCAAACATTGGATTATTGGAATGATGAAGAAGAGTGATTCAGCAGGTTTGCCCACCACACCTCATTGAAGATTTAAAATCATTTGAATCAAGTATTAGTTAATTTTTCAAAGTTGTTTAAACAATGGATATAAGTATTCAAAGAAGAGTGAACGCGACGGTTGGATGGGCGACCTTGTTTTTGATGGTATTGAGCTGGACCGGTTGCGAGACCACGCCTTCATCAACTGAGTCTTCGGAATCCTCGGTGAATTCCGCTGCAAATACAATCGACTCTGAAATGACGAGTTCGGTTGCAGCAGCTGGGGGATCCACTTCCAATAGAGCAGCTGAAGAGGTCGAGGTTGAAGTTAAAAAAACTCGTCCGATTCTGGAGCCTACACAAGAAGCCTTGAGTTTTCTGACCAACCCTCCACCAGCGATAGATTCAGAAACGCCGGGTATGGAAAGTCTGGAAATGATTGGGGTTTTGCAACAGCCGGATCTATCCATGCGTTTCATGGTGAAGAAAACTCCTCACGCCGCCATGGTAGCACTGCTGGACCATGAATCCAACATTCCGAACTTCATTGCCGTAAATCAGACTGCTATGATTTATAACTTCTTTGATAATGAGGTCGTATTTCTTCGAGGCGTCGGTTTCAATTTTAGAATTTATATGAATGACGGTCAGGTGAGATTTGAATGCGGTCCGAAAGTTTCCCTGGATTCCGATGGAAATCGCCGTGAGAAAGAGGATTATTTTGAAGATGTATCTATTGATCTGACTGATTTTTACCGCAGTTTGCCTTCAGGAAATATTCGGTTCCCCGATCGTAAAGCCATGGGCTATATGGTTTCAACTCAGGATGACGAAGGCAATCCGGTGATGAGCGTTGTCGCTGAAACACCAACAGGTCCCAGGTATGTTGAAGCGTTGATTCAATTGCAGGATACCGTGCGGATTGGTTCTATTGACTATAATCCGGAAGGCCCAGTGCAAATACCCAACCTGGAATATGTCCGCAATGATCTTGAGAACTCAGGAGTGAAGGTCAGGATCGTTGAAATGGATTACCTCGATGCTGAGGACCTGGCTTTAACGATGAGTCGGATTACGTGGCCGATTTATTATTGGAAACTCCTGGATGGCGTGAATGTAAATGATCGCTATTTTCTGGAACGGGAATTGAAGCGTAAGTTTGATTGGGAGGACTTGCGGATTCAGTATGAATTTACTGGATCACTATTAAATCTTTCTGTTTTAAATACGTTAAAGCAGCTTTATCCCTCAGACGCAGATGCTGCTGCAGATTGAGCAGCTTTTAATCCTTTCGTTTTGTGAAGATTCTGTTACATTCTTCTCAATACATTAACGAGTTAAATCAATAAACAGGAAACATTCCCGATCGGGTCTTCCTGTAGATATTCTTTGAAATGAAGGAAACCTGAAAGCGCAGGTTTCTCTGCGTTTGATTGTTTGCATGATAATTCAAAATTTTAAGATTCAACGCTTGTCCAATCGGTTCTCCAGACTCAATTTTGGGCTTCGTTTGTTGACGGCGATTGTTGTTTTTCTTTCTCTGCCTGCTGCCTCCGCAACAGCTCAGAACGCCTATCGTTTTTATCGATTCACTCCAGTTGATCTTCGGAATAACAACGCAGCAAATAGCGTGCAGATGGCGGAAATCGAATTTCAGGCGGATGGGGTGACCGTACAAGCTGTTGAGGCGGAGAATCCCAACGGGGAGAATCCGGGATCAGAAAGGCCGCCGATGGCAATTGATGGTGAGTTAGGAACCAAGTGGCTCGATTTTTTGAAAGGTCCGTTGATTGTCGATTTGGGTGAAAATGTTCGATTGGAGCGTTATCGGTGGGCGACAGCAAATGATGCTCAGGAGCGCGACCCCACTCGTTGGACGCTTGAGGGGAGTGTTAATAAATCGACTTGGGTTTTGCTGGATGATCGATCTACAGAGGATTATCCAACTCCACTGGAACGCTTTACCTTTACGGAATGGTTGGTTCCAACTCTGTTGCCACAAGTTGGCGACATCCAGGAGTTTTCTGTTACGTCAGGGAATATCACGAGTTCATCCGCGATTGCGCTATTCAGTCCAGCGGAGGTCACTGTTCGCTGGGCGGTAGAAAACGCCAGTCATGTTCGCTTGAATCACGGAGATCCGGGTAACTTGCCGACCGAAGGAGAGCAGACTTTCAACTTCGACGCTGATACAACTCTAACCATTACCGCCGTCAACGATGGAGGAGAGGAATCGAAGTCGATCCAGATCTTGTTCCAGCCAGAGGTACAGGATATTTACATCAACGAAATTCTTGCCGGAGCCAGTCGCAACGGAGCCGTGATTTTAGATGCGTCGGGTGAAGCTGAGGATTGGATAGAGATTTTCAATCCCAACCCTTTTGCCATTTCTCTGAATGGTTATGGATTGGTGAATACAACAGACCCAACCCCGATCTGGTACTTCCCGGAGAATGCAGTACTGGAAGCAGAAGAGTACGGGATTGTTTTTGCTTCTGGAAATACCGAGAATCCAGGAGTTGGTCCATGGAATGCAGATTTTCAATTGGCACAAGAAGGAGAACCATTGGCGCTGGTTTTACCGGATGGATCCAGAGTGAATCCGTTTGGGATTGGTTATCCTGAACAGTTTGAAGATATATCATACGGACGTCTTGATGATGATACATGGGACTATTTTACGGAACCAACCCCTCGCGCTGCCAATGACACCGCGACGGGGCTTCCTTTAATGGATCCACCCGCTTTTGGAGACACTCCTTTGTTATTCACTGGAACAACATCCATTGAATTAACGACTGATGTGGAAGGCGCGCAAATCCGATATACTTTAAATGGATCACTACCCAATGCATCTTCCGCGATCTATCAAGGATCAATCACTCTCAACAGCACCACAACCATTCGCGCTCGTCTGACTGCCATTGGCAAAGCGCCGGGTCCAGTCATCTCTCGTACATTCACCGAGACCAACGCGGACTTAAACGATTTCAGTTCAAATCTTCCGATCATACTTTTAGATAACTTCGGAGCTGGCTCAGTGACGACCGGTTCAACTCTGGATCAAATGCATTTCACATTGTTGGAGCCAGACGAAGTGAGTGGAACAACAAGCGTTAACCTGACGCCAACAGTGACCCATCGAGGTGGATTTAAACGTCGCGGATCCAGCACGATCAATGATCCTAAGGGCAATTACCGGATCGAGTTCTGGGATGAAGAAGATGAGGACGATGAAGTGGAACTGCTGGGTCTTTCCGATCATGCCGACTGGGTGCTGTTTGCTCCCTACCGATTTGATCGATCACTGATTCGCATCCCTTTCATTCACCGCTTGAGTAATAACATTGGATTGTACGCGCCTAAGAGTCGGTTTGTAGAGGTGTTTTTAAACAGTGACGATCTGGTGTTTGAACGTTCGGACTATGTCGGAGTTTATGTCCTGCAGGAACAGATCAGTCGGGACAACAATCGTGTTGACGTTTCAAGACTGGGACCGGAAGACACGGAGGAACCAGGTATTACTGGTGGTTACATTCTGAGCATTGATCGTCCAGACCCGGGAACCAATCCTTTTCGCACCGCTCGAGGCACGCCAACCAAACCTTTGCAAGGCAGTCCTCGTCCCTGGTTCAATCATATTTACCCCAAAGAAGACAGCCTGCTTCCAGAGCAACTGGATTACATCAAAGGTTTTCTGGATGAGATGGAGGATGCCCTTTATGGTCCTGACTTTACTGATCCAGAGTCAGGCTATCGACAATATCTGGATGTGCGTTCTTTTGTGGATTATCACATTCTCAATGTCCTGGCCAAGGATCCGGATGCATTACGACTGAGTACTTTTTTGAATAAGGACGAATCGGGGCCTTTGCGTATGGGGCCGATCTGGGACTACGACCGGACGATGGGCAATGACGCTGATGGGCGTTCGGCCAATCCCGAAGGATGGGATCCGGCTCCTGAGAACGCTGGATTCTTTATTTACGACTGGTGGGGT
>JAUIHU010000308.1 GCA_030432175.1 Verrucomicrobiia bacterium
GTGTGTTCGTCAGCGCCAGATCCAGGTGGTGCGCTCCCATTTGGTCCAATAAATCACGCAAACTCCCCGATCTGATCACCAAATCCACATCGTCTCTGTTTAAAATGGGTCTGAGGAATTCCAGCTGGAAATTCCTGGAAAGTGTAGCCATTGCTCCGACCCGCAACACTCGACGTCTTCCAGTTACTCCATGACGCAAAGTATCCATCATTTCACTTCCAACAGTGAATATCGTGTCAGCGTATTCCAGAGCAATCTTGCCCGCCTCCGTCAAGGTCATGGACTTATGCTCGCGGGAAAACAAAGGCTCTCCCAAAACTTCTTCAAGATTACGAATCTGGGAACTCAAAGCCGATTGAGACACATTCAGTCGCCTGGCCGCGCGGGTCAGATTCCCCTCCCTGGCCACTTCCCGGAAATATCTCAAATGATGGTAATTTAACTCATTCATGATCGTTCTATAAAACAGAATGATTTTTTATAAAACATATATTTCACGAATTCCGTTTCGTGTATTTATAATCGTGGGCATGGAAATGATTATGTTTCTTTTACTTACATCTGGCCCGTTGATCTGGGCGGCGCTGTTAATGGCTCCAAAATCCTGGGCAAATCACAATCCTGATCGGGTCTGGCGCATTGCGATGACCGGAGCGCTGCTGGCTCTTGGCTCTGGAATCTGCGCTGCAGCGGCGTTGTTATGGAATCCAATTCACGAACTTCGCCTTCCTGCTGCTGAAAAGGTGGTTCTGTATGTCGATGCCCTATCCACCCTCATGGGAATGCTGATCGGATTCTTGGGATGGGTCATTTTACGGTTCTCTCGTAATTATCTGGATGGTAATCCAAGACAAGGACTTTTCTTTCAATGGCTTGGCGCCACTCTGGCTTCTGTGTTTATTCTGGTCCTGGCTGGCCATATGCTTCTGTTGTTGGCTGCCTGGATCGCTACCAGTCTCTCGCTGCATCATTTGCTGGCGTTTAATTCTGAACGCCCGGCAGCGCTGATCTCTGCCAGGAAAAAATTTGTGTTCAGCCGAATCGCAGATGTTTGCCTGATCTCATCGGCTTATTTACTGTACCAGCATTTCCAGACTCTGGAGTTACCGCAACTTCTCAATCTGGCAAAATCCACTACATATTCCGATCTAACTGGATCAGATCAACTGGCTATTCTTCTGCTGGCTATTGGAGCCATGCTCAAATCGGCTCAGTTTCCGTTCCATACCTGGTTGCCCGATACCCTCGAAACGCCCACACCTGTGTCAGCTTTAATGCACGCCGGAATCATATCCGCAGGTGGATTCCTCATGATACGTCTCAGTCCAGTGATTGCGCTTTCACCACTGACTCTCAGAACATTGGTTGTCGTTGGCGCAATCACTGCGATCTTCGGATCCCTGGTCATGCTGACACAAACAAGCATTAAAAAATCCCTGGCATTTTCAACAGTTTCACAGATGGGATATATGATGCTTCAATGCGGTCTAGGCGCTTTCGGGTTGGCGACTCTGCATCTGGTAGCCCACTCGCTTTACAAAGCGCACACATTCTTGTCCTCTGGCGCCACAATAGAACAGGAAGCTCCGATACCTCTGGCCCACGGTCGAATCAGCGGCTCTGATTCTCCAACATCCGTTAAACTGGCTCCGATATTGATCATTCTTTCAGTTAGCCTTGGAGTCACATTCCTTATCGGAACTTTATTTGGAATTTCCATCAAGAATGAGCCCAGCCTGCTCACCCTGGGGGCCGTGCTAGTGTTTGCCGTAGCCACATTGATCACACAGACAGCGCAGGCGCAATCCCGATTGATTGCTCAGGCAGTCAGCTGGGGTCTCCTGACGAGTGTTGCCTATTTTTCCCTGCACCACGGAATGAACACGATCCTTTCAGGAGTCGTTCCAAATCCTCAAATGCCCTTTTCCACCATTGACTTGAGTATTCAATCCGGTGTGCTTCTGGCTTTTGCAGCTGTATTCATTCTGCAAATCCAACTCAGCTCCTGGCAAAACTTACCCTGGGCTCAAAAGTTATATGTCCTGGTTCTCAATCGCTTCTACGTAAATGCCTTTGTTAATCGCTTGCTAACCAGAATCTGGCCAGTTCCAAGTCAATCCAATCCAAGTGGATCCTAACCACACCCACCACGTACACCACCCCTTTTGATCCATTAAACAAGAAACAATTTCGCGTAATGACTACCCTGACTTTAGAATCTGATACCAAGACTGAAACTCCAAACGACATATATTCAGCCATTCAGTCGGCTTGTTCCAAAATTGCTCCTTTATGGCCGCTCAAAAACTTTGTCGCGGTCAATCCATTCATCGGCATGAGCGATTTAAAATTCAAGGATGCCTGCCGATTGATCAGGAAAATTGGGCATGGCGACATGACTCTGGATCCTGAATTCTACAAATCTGCTTTCGAGAGAGGTGAAATCACACCCACAGATTTGGCTGAATCCATCCAATCGCATGAAGTTAATTTGACTCAGGAACAAGCTTTAAACGCATTGAGTGATCCTTGGGACGGGGAATCAGTTCGGTTCAGCGTCGCAGATGCACTGGATAAAAAGGATGGTTCCAGATGGTTGAGCCTGGTTGTCGATGAGTTCTCCAAATGGATGGCAGCCTATTATGATAATAGCCAAACAATGTGGACGATGCCATGGAGAGGCGACACTCTATTCCCTGCCTGGAAAAAAGGCGCTGAGATGGATCGAGCGCCAGAGGTAGCAGGAATAAAAAATTTTCGTTCCACAGTTCTAGCGCTCCCGAACGATCCGGTTCGAGCGCTCAAAACCATGTGTGATTTGATGGAAATTCCTCATGCTCAGAGGTCTGAGTATTTTCATCGAATTTTGATGACGGTTCGAGGTTGGGCAGGTTACGTTCAATACCTGGTCAGAGAGAATGCCATGAAGGGGAAGGAGGATGACAGTCTGATTCATGCCCTGGCGATTCGAATGGCTTATGATTTCGCGCTGGCACAGTCTTTTGGGCCTCAGGAAATGATTCTGAATGATCCATTTGAACCCGAAGAAACCCATACTGTACCCATTCTGGCTATCTGGCAGGATGCGCTGGAAATTTCACATCGGCGAGGGCTGTTCCAGAGATTAAAACATGCAACTAGTTATGCGGCTGAGCAGGCGCCTGTTTCTCAATCAGTTCAACGGCCGAAATTTCAAGCGGTTTTCTGTATTGATGTTAGATCTGAAGTCTTCCGAAGAGCCTTGGAAGGAGCAGAGCCTGAGAGTGAGACGATCGGTTTTGCTGGATTTTTTGGGTTCCCAATCGCAGTGAAACCTTTGGATTCAGCGATGAGTCAAGCCAGATGCCCGGTTCTCTTGTCCCCTGGCTATCAGGTCGCTGAATGCGCTTGTGGGGAGGATCACTTTGCTGGAGCCGCGACAAAGGATTTAGTGGATCAAATTAACAAGGCTCATACCTTCAAGAGAATTTGGAAATCATTCAAAACCTCTTCAGTCTCATGTTTCTCTTTTGTTGAGAGTCTGGGATTGGCCTATATGTACAATCTGATCCGAGACAGCCTGGCTTTAGGTAACCTGAAAGCAAAATTTACAAAATCCCTTCAAATTAAATCGACTGAATCAATTGGAATCCCGTTCAAGGATCAGGTCGACTTGGCTCAAGGAGCATTGAAGAATATGGGGTTGACTCAAAACTTCGGCAGGCTGGTCCTGATTTGTGGTCATGGGAGCCAAACAACGAACAATCCCTTTGGTTCTTCGCTGGACTGTGGCGCATGTGGCGGCCATGCAGGTGACGCAAATGCCAGAGTGGCGGCCATGGTTTTGAATCAAAAAGAAGTTCGACAGGCTTTGCTTGAAAGAGGATTGAACATTCCAGAGGACACATGGTTTGTTGCAGGTTTACATCGGACCATCAGTGATGAGGTGGATTTATTTGAAACCGAGTCGGTTCCAGTCTCACATCAACAGGATCTGCTGGATTTGAAATTGGCGTTAAAGCAAGCTGGAGAGACTGCAAGATTGGAGAGATCTGTGACACTCGGGTTAAAAACCTCAGGAACCAAGGAAGCTTTGAAATCTGCTATTGAATCCAGATCTAAAGATTGGGCTCAAGTTAGACCTGAATGGGGTCTGGCTGGCAATTACGCGTTTATCGCAGCTCCAAGAGATAGAACGAGGCATTTGAAATTGGACGGCAGAGCATTCCTGCATAACTATGATCCAAACAAGGATTCTGATTTTTCAACTCTGGAACTGATTTTAACGGCTCCAATGGTCGTGGCAAACTGGATCAATCTTCAGTATTTTGGGTCCGCAGCCAACAATGAGTTATTTGGCAGTGGAGACAAGACACTGCATAATGTGGTAGGCAAAATCGGAACACTTGAAGGAAATGGCGGAGATTTGAGACCAGGATTACCCTGGCAATCCGTGCATACCGGGGATGAATTGGCGCACTTGCCATTACGTTTGAATGTGATTGTCGAAGCTCCTTCAGAGGCTATTGATAAAATCCTGGACAGACATGAAAATGTGCGTGCATTGGTTGAAAATCAGTGGTTATATTTACACATCATGCAGGATCAAGGATTGAGAATTGAGCGAAGAATGCCTGATGGAGGCTGGACTTTGGTCGATTAACCTATCATTTATAGGAAAATTCCTTTACAGATAGGGGTGAGATCCCTATTTTCCCGTTTTTACTGTTGGTACCTACTCAAAATCGTATGGAAAAGTTGGAAAAAGATCAAAGAATCAGCGAATTTAAGACACATGACAGTGATACCGGTTCTGTCGACGTTCAGGTGGCCCTCCTGACAGACCGTATCAACCTGTTGAACGAACACTTAAAGAAAAATCATAAGGATCACAGTTCACGCCGCGGGTTGTTGATTATGGTCAGCAAGCGTCGCAAGTTGCTGGATTACCTGCACCGAAAAGATCTGACCCGTTATCGGGAATTGACCCAGCGTTTGAACCTGCGTCGCTGATTCTGAATCGGCATTTTCAGAGCTGCGAGTTTAAAAAGTTGACTAGCAGCTTTGTAATCAGCTTTCATAAATTTCAAGATCGCTGATAGATGAGCAAAAACAAGCGTAAGAATCCTATGATCTCAACGCTTGTGAGTTTCAGCATTTAGTTAGCGTAAAGTGATTAGTCACCTGCGAAAAAAATTTGATGCGGTCCGGTGGTCGACACCGGATCAGGCATCTGAGGTAAAAGCATGAAGTCACGCCGAGTCTGTTGGCATTAGAAAAAACAGACAAGTTAGAAAAGCCAGGGAGTGAGAGAATTCATTTCACATTATGCCAGAAGTATTTTTGGCAAGCTTCCCTGCAATAGATTCAATAAAACCAGATAGCCCGCTCCACTGAATCTCGCAATTCAGGGTAATTTCATTGAGCGTCCCATTCTACTAAATCCCCAGGTAAAACTTTCAAAAATCTCTCCAAAAAACAGGAAATCTGCCTCATCAACACATTAGCGCAATTTACTGCAAAGATGCTAGTGTCGGGCAGAAAGAGAGATTTGCTAAAATGAAAATGTCCGGGATAAAAAGGATACCAGAAAGGATTTTCAATGAAGTTCCTCGGAATGAGCGATCTTTCACAGGAGCGTGGCATATCTTATCGTAAATATAGACGTATATATGTCAGAACATGTAATTGCCCAAGTGGGCGCTGCCGATATTAAAATTGAGACCGGCAAAATGGCCAAACAGGCCGACGGAGCAATCACAATTCAACTAGGGGAAACCATTCTCCTGGTAGCAGCGGTTGGAGCTGCAAAACCTCGTCCGGGACAGGACTTCTTCCCGCTTACCGTTGACTACAGAGAAAAGGCAGCCGCCGCAGGAAGATTTCCAGGAGGTTATTTCAAACGCGAAGGGCGCCCGACAGAAAAAGAAATCCTGACCTGCCGACTAACTGAT
>JAUIHU010000309.1 GCA_030432175.1 Verrucomicrobiia bacterium
TTCTTGAGAGAAAAAATGGCTTCAATCGCCGCTTCAGCTCCGCTCATCGTGGTCATAATTGGTGTTCCTGTTAGCACAGCAGTGGATCTGATTTTAACTTCATCTGCTCGTGGTTCCTGTCCAGAGGGGGTGTTGATCACCAGGTGAATCTCATCATTTTTGAGGAGATCCAGCGCATTAGGACGTCCTTCTGCCAACTTGTGAATCCGTTGTACATCGATTCCAGCCTCCGCCAGCCGATCAGCAGTTCCTGAAGTGGAAACAATTTCGAATCCCAGATCGTTGAATTTCTTACCCAAAGCGCCAACGCGTTCCTTGTCCGAATCGTTCACGCTGATAAAGACCTTGCCGGACATAGGGAGGTGAGCGCCAGCTGCCATCTGTGATTTTGCATAAGCAATACTCAGATCCTGATCAATTCCCATCACCTCACCCGTGGACCGCATTTCTGGTGATAACAGAATATCCTGACCAGGGAATCGATTGAATGGGAAGACAGACTCTTTAATCGCCCAGTATTTTGGCCAGACCTCTTCTGTAAATCCAATCTCTTTCAAAGTTTTGCCAGCCATCACTCTGGCAGCGTACTTGGCAAGCGGCACACCAATGGCTTTACTAATGAACGGAACGGTTCTGGAAGCACGCGGATTGACTTCGAGAACATAAATTTCATTATCTTTAATCGCGTATTGGATATTCATCAGACCAATCACCTTCAGCTCTTTAGCCAAAGCATGGGTGTATTCACGAATCCTCTGGATCAAATCCTGTGAAAGTGTATGAGGAGGAAGCACCATCGCAGCGTCACCAGAGTGAACTCCGGCAAACTCAATATGCTCCAGCATCCCGCCGATGACGATCGTTCCGTCCTCCGAATTTTCGAATTGTCCTACATCGGTGATACAATCCACATCGACCTCTGTGGCGTCTTCCAGAAACTTATCGATCAGAACTGGACGCTCAGGCGAAGCCTCAACCGCATTTTGCATATACAATGTCAGCTCTCTTGGAGAATAGACAATCTGCATAGCGCGTCCACCCAACACAAAAGATGGACGAACCAGAACTGGATAAGTCAATTCCTCGGCAATCTTGAGCGCTTGCTCTGCATCGATCGCCAGTCCATTGGGAGGTTGCGGGATATTCAGCTTATTGAGAACCGCGGCGAATAACTCCCGGTCCTCAGCAGTTTCAATACTCTGTGGACTGGTGCCAATGATATTCACACCATTTTGTTGCAATCCCAGGGCAAGATTGAGCGGTGTTTGACCACCAAACTGCGCAATAGCTCCCCAGCATTTTTCACGTTCGTAAATGTTCAACACGTCTTCGAGCGTCAAAGGCTCAAAGAATAATTCATCACTGGTGTCATAATCCGTCGAAACTGTTTCTGGATTGGAATTCACCATGATGGTTTTGAAGCCATCGGCTTTCAACGCATACGCCGCGTGAACACAACAGTAATCAAACTCAATACCCTGACCAATCCGGTTGGGGCCACCACCCAGAATCATAACCTTTTTGACGCTTTCATCCGCCAGTTGGGTTTCGTCTTCTCCGGTGTCGTAAGTCGAATAGTAGTAAGGTGTAAACGCTTCAAATTCAGCTGCGCAGGTATCTACCAACCTGTATGCCGGAACAAGTCCGGCTTTTTTTCTGGCCTCACGAACTTCCTGTTCTGTTGTTCGTGTCAGGTTCGCAATTTGTGCGTCGGAGAATCCCAGTTGTTTTGCTTTCTTGAGTTGTTCCAGATTCATGCGGTCGCTATTTCTTGGGTTGCCTTATGGAGTATTGTACGGTCTCGGAATCGCGTTCAGGAGGTTTGATGTTAAAACAATGATACTCAGGGTTACAATGCTGCAACCGCCTGTTCCAGTTCATCATCCGTATTATAAAAATGCGGACTGAACCGAAGAAATTCGCTTCCTTCCCGATTGCCACGCAACGATCCGATAATGCCATGATTCTCGAGATTTTCAAAAACTGCCTTCATGTTTTTTTCTGGGTGATGGAATGAAATCATCCCACCCCAGGTCTCAGGTTCATCATGTACGCCCAACACCCGATACCCTTTCTTTTCAATGGCTTCTTTAAGAAATCGCTTCTTCCGAACTAACTCAGCAGCAATACGATCCACTCCAATTTCCAACAGCATTTCCATGCACGCATTCATGCCTACAATACCCAGCAAGTTTGCGCTGCCAACTTCATATTTTTTACCGTTGGAAGCGTATTTCATCTCGGGTTGGGCAATAAATCCGGGACATTCCACATTGTGCCATCCGAATATTGGAGGCTGAAAAAAGTCCTGAACCTCTTTTCGAACATACATGATTCCTGCAGCGCACGGACCTAACATCCATTTGTGGGCATCTGCAGCCATAAAATCAACGTACTTGGATTGAGTGGGAAAGGCTCCAACAGTCTGGATAGCGTCGAGACAAAACAAAATCCCTCTGGATTGCAGATATTCGCCTATCGTCTGGAGATCAATACGGTATCCGGCAATGTAGTGACAAGAAGCCAGCGCGACCAACCGAGTATTTTCATCCACCTGCCCAATCACATCAAAAGGTTCAATCACTCCATATCGCCGGGTCTGGATGAATCTCACCTGAACCCCAACGGCCGCTAGAGCCATCCACGGATAAACGTTGGATGGGTAATCATCAAAATAAACGATGATATTGTCACCTTTTCGAAATTCCAAACCCGAAGCAATGTAGCTCAGGGCCAATGAAGTTGGGCCAACCAATGCAATTTCGGAAGGATCTGCCTCAATCAGTCGAGCAGCCAGCTCCCTGGTTTTATCGAGGGCAAAAGCAGGGGCGAGTGTTTCTTGATCCCCTAAGGTGCATTGCGCAGCATAATCACGAATTGCCTCCGAAACACGTCTAGGTATTGCGCAAACTCCAGCGTGAGCCAAAAACACTTTATCGCGACAGACCGGGAATTCGTGCTGTCTTAATTCTTCATTGGAGAGGATGTCCTCGAGCTTCAAACTCATTGGGTTCATGCTCTCAAATCGGAAAAATAAGTAAACTTCAATCTAATCACAGGGGATAAATATGATTTTTGTCTTGTTTTTTCTTTGCGAACATCGTTTTTTCACTAAGTCGCGCTCGTAGCTCAGCTGGATAGAGCAGCGGATTTCTAATCCGCGGGTCGTAGGTTCGAGTCCTACCGGGCGTGCTTGAACTCCAGCTCAGTTCATCAGCGTACTCAAATACCATGGTTCGATCTGTCAACAGGCAACTTTCTCGATCTTCTGAAATATGGCTCAACTTGACCCGAACGCTTGAGCCATTGGAGATCGACTACTTTGAATGTTTAGTTGCTTCCGGTGAAAATCCATTATTCCTGCGCCATCAGGTACGGATTCACGACAATATGATTCGGATTACTCCGATCCCTTCATATCCACTTTTTATTCCCGAACTTGAAAGCCTATTGCGTCAAGCCATTCACTTTGTGGAAAGGTTGAAATGGCTTGACCGTGCTGAAGCTGAGTTAAATAATTCCGAAGTGGATGAAGAAGTGTTGAACTTCGCAGGTATGGCAGATCTCCCAGTGGAATAGTAGGTTAAATCATATTTTTTGATTGAAACCTTCGTAAGGATAGTAGATAAACATATACAGATTTAATGTGGATTGATTTGTATATATTGTAAATCAATCAGGGGGATTTTAATTTTTAATCGGGCTAATGACCTGTAGTTATTAGTAGCCGATAAGTATTCAAATTTTATTTTTAAATTTCAGACTTATTGCCGGGTTGGAAAATCGGGAAGCGTTTCGTTACACATACAAATTATTTCTATTTGTCAACTGAAGCAATGGGGACGCATAGGAATGTGACAGGAAGCTTTTTTATAAAAGGCAAATAATCCTCCACCTGACTTCTGCCGGTAAAGAAGGTCTTCATTAGGTCTGAGGCGCTTGGACCAGCGTTAATTTCAGCATTGTTGATTTGTAAAAACCTTTGCTGGGTTTGATTTTCGTCCACTGTTAACCATGGTTTTAAAACAGTCTCTTCGAATCCAGTTTTGCATAATCAAGTCAATTAATAATCATGGATCATGGAGAATAATAAAGGAATTGCTCATCTAACGGCAGGAGGGGGAGAAAGTGTTATCATCTGCCGGAATAGTCAGGGGGCGGAAGTTCGTGCAAGTCTCCTGAGATTAACACGATATACTGCTGTATTTGAGGTATATAATCCATACAGCATTCTTCAGCTGTCCGAAGCGCTTACAGACTTCAGAATTATTATGAATGAACAGCCGATTTACTCAGGTCGAGCTGTTGTGTCTAACCTTGTCAACACGGGCATCATGTTGAGTTGCGAGGTGGGCTTGGATGATTCCTGGTTAGATGTGGATCTCTTTTCACCTATTCGTGAACCGGAACGATTGAAAAATGAATTCAATGCTTTTCTGAATGAATGGAAGAAAGTCTACCAGATCATTCCAGATTTCAAACTGGTTGTAGCTGATATGCACACTCTGCTCGTAGATTTGAGGCGGTGGCTGGAACAGGTTGAGTTGGGAGTGAGATCTCAACCTTCCGCAGATCGTCTGCGTTTGGAAATGGATGTAATTCATGATTTGCTGGATCCAATCTTCCCAAATGTGGCGCCGCTACTTGAAAAATTCGAAGAAACAGCCCAATCGATTCCGACAGAGATACAACCCGCGCATCGCAATTACATCAAACGGTTCCTGCATCCGATAGTCCTCTGCTCACCATTCATTCATCGCACTTTTCAGAAGCCACTTGGCTACGCAGGGGATTACGAAATGGTCAACATGATGCTCCGGGAACCCTGCGAAGGTGGATCCATGTTTGCTAAAATTCTTAATGTGTTCTTCTTGAAAACAGCTCCAGTCAGGGCGCACCAAAACCGTATCACTTACCTGGTTCAACAATTGGTTCAAGAAGTTGGAAGGTGCGCCAAATCAGGCAGAACGGCAAAAATTCTCAATTTGGGCTGCGGTCCAGCCAGAGAAATCCAGGATTTTCTGATTCAGGAAGATTTGTGTGAAAGAGCCGAGTTTACTTTGCTGGATTTCAACGAGGAAACACTGAAACATGTAAATATTATTCTTGAGGACATCAAAATGCGCTACCGGCGCATGACTCGGATCGAGTACCTTAAAAAATCAGTACACCAGATACTTAAAGAAACGGCCCATTTTCGAAAAAACCCGGAAGCAATTCCGGATAAAAAATATGATTTTATCTATTGCGCGGGGCTTTTTGATTATTTGCAGGACCGCGTATGCAAGCAGCTACTGACCTATTTTTACCACATTCTGGCTCCTGGTGGCACACTTCTGGCAACCAATGTAGACGATTCCAATCCCAATAAAGGTTGGATGGAGTATGTACTGGAGTGGCACTTGGTTTATCGAAACTCTTCCCAATTGGCTTCTCTGCGGCCTGATGGTGTAGAAAAAGAACAGTTTCACGTCCAAAGTGATCCCACAGGCGTTAACATTTTTATTGAAATTCGGAAGCCTGAACTGACCGATGTACCAGTCTCTACATAACGCTATCCAAACACTGTTTGCCCCATTCAAACAGCAAAACAGTTTGAGGGGAGAGTTTGAGGTTTATGAAAAAGGAAACCGGATCAATAGTCTGAAGCTTGGCGCGATCCTGGTAATGATTTTTATGCCTGCGGGTTCACTTTTGGAAGTATTTGTATATCCAAATTCCATTGCAGAATTCTTTGCAGTTCGAGTGGTATGCTCACTTGCGATGGTTCTGATATGGTGGGCGCTGCGTCATGATTTTGGTTCTAATTACTACCGTCCGCTTGGCTGGTCGATCGCAATCATTCCGACTATGGCAATTTCAGGTATGATTGCTGTGGAAGATGGGTTTAAATCTCCTTATTACGCCGGACTTAATCTGG
>JAUIHU010000310.1 GCA_030432175.1 Verrucomicrobiia bacterium
GCGCCGAAAAAGACAAATTTCAGGTAGAAAAAACGAAAATCGGAGGCTTCTGATACCTGGTTTTACCTTCAGTCCGCAAAGTGGGTTATCTTTACTTCAGGCTTTGACTCGCTGGGTATTGTTGGAATTCACGGAGGGATGGCGTTCCTGGTTGCGCCCTCAGCGAGCCTCTGAGTCGATCAAAATTCCTCGATGGAAACCAGAAACCACGAAGTCAGCCTCAGGAGCATGAAGTGACACTGGGCGCTTCTCTATGGCTATCAGCCCAAAACTGAGATTGTGATACTAAACTGGGGACTAACCCAGTCTGATCCAATGCTCGGAATATTTTTTCTTCGGTCATAATTGAACGGTCTCTTTTGTATAATAAATAATTAGCGCGTACATCGGGAGGCGTGAGGTTGATCGTTACCAGGTTGGCTCCAGCGTTGAGTCCTCGAACATAACCTTCAGAAGCATCAGTGATACTCAAAGCGCTGACAGCAGGTACTACCCATAATGGATGCATCAACCGCAGCGCTGCCATCGAATTCAAAACGCGAGTCACACTTCCCATCTTCTGATCGGCAAGCGGTGTGGATTCCCCTGGTATAAATGGACTGACACTGCATCCATGCAGTTTTAGATTTTGAGCAACCTTGAAATTCTCCATATACTCTTCATCTGTATGACCCGGTAACCCACTGATAAATCCCGAGCTGACACGCCACCCATTATCCGAAAGCCAACGAATATGCTTCATTCGCTCGGACCAGGTAACCGGAGCCCCGAAGCGCTTGTAGGCAGCCTCAGGAGCCACCTCATATTTCATGATGTAAATTTCCGCTCCAGCAGATTTCAGCTCATCATAAATCTGATAATCCAGGCACCCCAGACAGACGGTGATTCCTAAACGCGGTTTTTCACGTTTGATATGCTGGATCAATGGCAAAACGAGTTCTCGCGTTCCTTTCGGATCTTCACCAGCCTGAATATCAAGATCAGTAACGGAATCCGGTATGGACTCTAAAACATTCCGGGTCAGTTCCTCAGAGCTTAACCGAAAACGGTCTAAAGCCCTGTTATCCCGCCGCATCCCACAATAATGACAATTCTCGCGACAGTAATTAGACACCTCCACCACAGCGCGAATAAAGACTCGATCTGAAAATATTGACGCCCTCGTAGATCTGGCTTTTTCGTGGAATTCCTCCTGTGCAGTCCCTTCCAGTCTTAAATCATCCAGTGTTGGAAAAAAATTAGATTTGCATTCCATAATGCCACGCTAGTCTCCTTGATTTTCACCAGAACAAACTCCTGACTCGTGGTGATTTTTGATCAAACACAATCTCAAAATCCGTGTCAGGAACCGCAACAAAATGATAAGGGCGCGCATCAATCTCTAGTCGAAAACTCTCCCTGGGCGGCTGTATTTCCTGGTATGAAACAATCAGTTTCTTTGTAACCGGATCAGACTCAACATCAATGATCTCGACGGAATACAACCCTGATTTTCTTTCTCCAATAGTTACACAGACAACAAATTCTTTGTCCCACTCCACTTTTGGAAGTGGTCGTATCTTCTTATGCTCAGTGGCATGCTCTGCCCAAAAGTTTTTCCATTCATCTTTCGAGCGTATCACCCACTCTCCAGTCTCGCCAAGTTCACTGAAGGATCCCATGGCCAGCGTGCGCTGAGGCGGAACGTATTTTTTCGAGCGACAAGCGCCCCCGGCAAGCGTTAAAATAACGCACAGCAAACATCCCAGGAATGCACGCAAAAATCTGGCGCTTTCCGGTCTGTTAATTAGCTTATCAGAAATCGGTTGGAGTCGTTGGAGCTTCACAGGCGGTTACAGATAAAAGACAATCAGGCAAAATTCAAGCGCGGCTCAAGTTTCAGACACCGCATCATCTTGACGTTCTGAACGCACGCAACCTACAATACTTTGCAATCATGGATCAAACCTCAAATGCTTACGTAAATCCGAACCGCACCCTTTCCATTGTTCTCGGCGGAGGACAAGGGACCCGGTTATTCCCACTGACTCAGGAACGATCCAAACCCGCTGTTCCGCTTGCGGGCAAGTATCGATTGGTAGATATCCCGATTTCAAACTGCATCAACTCAGGATTGAAACGCATCTACCTGCTGACGCAGTTCAATTCCGTTTCTCTGCACAGCCACATTTCCCAATCCTTTAAATTCGACAACTTCTCGAAAGGTTTTGTTGAGATTCTGGCTGCCGAACAAACTCCGACCAGCGCTTCCTGGTACGAAGGCACAGCGGATGCCGTTCGAAAAAATCTCGTTCACCTGGCGAATCATGATTTTGATTACGTTTTAATTCTCAGCGGTGACCAACTTTACCGCATGGATTTCAGAGCGATCCTGGCCCGGCATGCTGAAAGTGAGGCTGATATCACCGTGGCGACAATTCCAGTGATCCGTAAAGACGCTGCAGGCTTTGGAATCATGCAGATGGATGAGGATTACCGCATCACCCGATTTGTTGAAAAGCCCAAAGAAAAAGAGGTTCAGGACAGCCTGGCCCTCCCTCAGGATTGGTATCAAAAACTGGGAATCGAAAGCAGCGAAGAACTCTTCCTGGCTTCCATGGGCATTTATGTCTTCAACAAAAAGACTCTGATAGAATTGTTGGACGATGATAGCCCGGATTTCGGGAAACATATCATCCCGGGAGCCATTGAGACACGTCGGGTTTTTTCCTATGTTTATCAAGGTTATTGGGAAGACATCGGCGCTGTCCGGGCGTTCTTCGACGCCAACCTCGACCTGACCACCGACAAGCCTAAGTTTGATTTCTTCGATATGGAGGCGCCGATCTACACTCAGGCCCGCTTCCTGCCCGCTTCCAAAGTGGAAAACGCAGAGGTCAACCAGGCGATTATCTCCGATGGCTGCATCATCAATGGAGCCAAAATCAACCGTTGTCTGGTCGGGATCCGCAGCTATATCAGTCCTGGATGCTCACTGGACAACGTTATTTTGATGGGCGCTGACAAATTCGAGAATGAAGCGGATCTAAATCGAAACTCGAAAAACGGACGCCCGAGGATGGGTATTGGCAAAAACACGAAAATTGAACAGGCTATTATCGACAAGAATGCACGTATCGGAGCGAACTGTGTGATTTCACCAGAAGGGAAGCCGGAAAACGCGGATCATAGTCTGTATCACATCCGGGACGGAATCGTGATTATCCCGAAAGGAAAAGTCATTCCGGACGGCACGGTCATCTGATTTTGAATCAGGCGTTAGCAATTATTTGCCGGCGCCCAAGAGTCGATCTCTGATTTCACTGTAAGAGTGAGTGATGAGATCGGCTTGGCTCAGAGCCTCAGAGTGGATGGAGTTGGTGATAGCAATGGTGAACATGCCAGCCGCCTTCGCTGCAGACACACCTGCAGGCGCATCTTCAATCACACAGCACCGATCAGGCTGAACTCCCAAATCAGCGGCGGCTTTCAAATAAACATCAGGCGCAGGTTTCCCATGTTTCACGTCCTGAACGCTCACCACCGCCTTAAAGTATTCCCTCAGTCCGTCGATTTCCAAAACCACATCAATTACCGGATGTAAAGAGCCAGATGCGACGGCCAGCGGATAGTTTTTCGATAAATCAGCGATCAAGTCCGGAAGTCCCGCGAACAATGGCTTTTCTCGTTGGATAATTTCTATCAACCGGTTTTGTTTGAGAGCGGTCAGTTCTTCCAGGCTTTGATGCGGTTGGTGCATTTCAACAAAATCCAACCAGACTGCCCGGTCCGACCGACCCAAATATCGCGAAAATTCAATCCCGTGCGTCTCCGCCATTCCCATCTCTTCAAAGACTTCCTGAAAGGCACGCTGATGGCGGGGTTCGCTGTCCACGATCACTCCGTCCATGTCAAAAATTACCGCATCAAATTCGTTCATCTTCTATCAACTTCCTGGGTCTTACTACGAAAGGCACAATTGAATATCAGTCCCGCCCCGAATGAGGAAAATCACCGGGACGCTCCACCAGGTAAATCAAATTGCCTTCCGGATCTCTCACAACTAGCGCTGATCCACCTCCAACGGCATGTCGGGAAGCTGGTTCAGGGCGAACTCCATGATCTTCCAGAAGGATGGAAGCGGATTCCAGATTACCAACCCGGATAGTCAGATATCGCCAGCCGGCTAGACGTTTCTCCTTGGTTTCTGTGATTTCAAAATCAGATTGATAAATCTCCAACAGCGTCCCACCCGGCATCCGGAGAAAAACAATCAACGCCCTCTCGAAACTTTCATAAACTCGTTCAGCTCCAAACACACGTTCATACCAGTCGGCTAAACGCTCCGGACGTTGAGCCCCAAGCCCTATGGATTCAGTTTCAAAGTCGGCCATAATTCCATTGATCCATCCCAACGTCACATGCGGTCCGTGGTCTCAATCCCTAGAAGATTCAGCCCGGACTTCAAAGTGCGCCCAGTCAGATCACACAATGCAAGTCGTGATTTTTTAGTTTCAATATCATCCGCATGCAAAACAGAGCATTCATCATAAAATTTAGACAATGCCCCGGCTAAGTCGTAAAGGTAAGAGCAGAGATAATTCGGGCGCCGTTCATCAGCAACCGCGTTCAGATTAAATTCATATTGCAACAGAGCTTTGCCTAATGCCAGTTCAGTTGGTTTTTCCAGCCGGATGTTAGCGGCGCTCCACTCTAATGGGACGGTTTCCGCTTCCAGCTTCCGGAAGATGCTCTGTATCCGCGTGTATGCATACAACAGATAAACGGCGGTGTTCCCGGTCAATGCCAGCATCTTGTCCCAGCTGAAGACATAATCACTCTGTCGGTTCGGTGACAAATCCGCATACTTGATAGCTCCCAACCCAATAATGCGCCCAATTTCCCGTCGCTGATCTTCCGGCAGTTCCGGGTTTTTCTCAGTAACGACCCGAAATCCACGTTCCTCCGCTTCATCCAGCAAATCCACGAGTTTGATCGTTTCACCGGACCGCGTTTTGAACGGCTTGCCATCCTCTCCAAGTATGGACCCAAACCAGACGTGATCCAGCTGAGCTTTCGCCTCAGGTTTCCACTTTCTGAAAATAGCAAACAACTGTTTAAAGTGCAGTTGTTGCCTGCCATCTGTGACGTAAACAATCTGATCGGGGCTCCAGCGCTCCATCCGGTATTCCAGAGTGGCGAGGTCAGTTGTCGTATAGTTGGCGGCGCCATCACTTTTCAGAATCATCGCCGGATGCGCTTTCAACTCATCCGAGTCTTCAGCGCCTTCAAAAAATACCATCTTCGCGCCATCACTCTCACGACCGATTCCCTGCTCCAACAATCGATCCACAACCGACTTCAACCGGTCATTATAAAAACTCTCGCCAAGGGTCTCATCAAAATGAACCCCTAACCGACCGTATACGCTGTCGAATTGCCGTTGTGATTGGCGGATCATTTCCTGCCAGATTTTGAGATTCTCAGGATCTCCCCCTTGCAACTGCACTAGCTCAGCACGAGCCTCCTGAAGCACGGATTCGTCATCGCGCGATAACTGGTCGACTTTCTTGTAAAGTCTCTCCATTTCTGCCAGTGGATCTCTCTCCAAAGCAGATTCATCCAGATGTTTTTTCCACCCGACCAGCAACTTCCCAAACTGAGTTCCCCAATCACCAATGTGATTGTCGCAAACCACATCGTGCCCGAGAATGCGAAACACACGAGCCAGGCAGTCACCGAGGATAGTGGATCGAATATGGCCCACGTGCATTGGCTTGGCCACGTTGGGAGAACTGAAATCAACGACAATTTTCTGAGGCTGCGCAGGAGATGAGATCAAACCACTGACTGATTCTTGACGCGCCGCCTGGGTCAGTGATTCGTTAATGCGATCCAGTCGGAGGTGGAAATTGATAAACCCCGGTC
>JAUIHU010000311.1 GCA_030432175.1 Verrucomicrobiia bacterium
TACGAAGGCGGCACTGCCACGTTCAACGTTGAGGCCACAGGAGCGCCAACTTTAAGATATTTGTGGCAGAAAGACGGAGAGCCGCTGCGTGATGAAACGACGGAAGTATTGGTCATTCCTTTTGTTACCCTCGATGATGCAGGTGATTACAGTGTCCGCATCTCGAATGACGAAGGGGAGATTTTCAGTTCTACCGTGGCTCTGGAGGTGATTCCCGTTGAAGGGTTAGAAACAGCTCGGGTGTTGAACTTGAGCTTTGATGAAACCACAGGTCTAACAGCAGCCGACGGGTCCGGGAATGGACATGATGTCACGCTCACTGGTTACATTGACGATACCTCTCATTGGGGGGCAGGTCAGGTTGAAAATGCTTTGAGCTTTGATGGGTTCAGCAGCGTCGGATCGACCCCGGACAGCGCAGCGCTAAGCGATCTGGGATCCGAGGCGTCTTTCTCTTTCTGGATCAATCCAACTACTTTCGGAGAGATAGAGGATGCCGGGACTTACACCCGCAGTACCAGCTATATTCTTCGGAAAGGAGATCACTTTTCGATTCGAATTATTGATGATCCAGGAACGGTCGTGTCCACAGTCATTACTCGGGGAAGCACGGGCGCCGATAATGGAGCTGTTGCCCGCAAAGGATTCGAGGTGAATGCGCCACAGAATACATTGGAACTCGATTCCTGGCAGCATTGGGCAATAATTTACCGTCAGGGAACAGTTGTATTCTACAAAGATGGATTCAGGATTGGTGAACCCGTCGAAGCCACATTGGGCGCGCCAAACACCGAGGCTTTGGTTGTTGGAAACTACAATGAATTTAATGATATCCTTCGCAATTTCAGTGGAGCGCTGGATGAATTGAACATCTGGGCCCGGCCAATCAGTGAAGCAGAGGTTCTTGAACTGGCAGGTAAAGATGTTTCCGGAGCGCCAGCTATTGAAGTCCAACCGGTTTCAGCCAAACGACTGGAAGGAAATACCGTTCGGTTCGATGTTCAGGCTGCTGGAGCGCGTCCTTTGAATTATCAATGGATGAAGAATGGTGAACCAATTGAAGGCGCTATCGCATCCTCTTTGGAGTTAACCAGATTGACGCCCGAAGATGCTGGAGAGTACTCGGTCCTGATCACTAACTCAGTCGGTGAAGATACGAGTGACATCGCGACATTGGAAGTTGAACCGCTGGATGCGATTACCAGTGGATTGGTCGCCTATTACACATTCGATGAAACTTCTGGCACAACGCTGAATGATGACAGTGGAAACGGATTGAATGGCGAACTTCAAAACTTTGGACCAGAAGCTTTCACTTCGGGTATTATCGGTGGAGCTTACAATTTCGATGGATTGGATGATTTCATTGTGGTGCCTCACGACGAATTGTTGAATCTGCGAGATGAGGCGACTGTCTCAATCTGGCTCAAAGTTGAAGGTCTTTCGGATGGGAATGATTTTGACCGTGTTTTCAGAAAAGCCACGAATTTCGATTTTGTTTTGATCAACGGTGGTGTAACTCGTGTTCATGGAATCAATAAGGATCCTTATTCCAGTCCGGGTGGTAACTGGGAAATAGGTATTTGGACCCACTTTGCATATACCTTCAAAGATGGACAGGTTTTCTGGTACAAAAACGGAGTTCAAGTTGGAGAGCCTATTTCCGGAGCGTTGGGTGAGCTTTCATCAGCGCCATTAAGTATCGGTAACTTTGCGGAAGATTTATCTATTTCCCGTCTCTATTTAGGAGCCATGGATGAAATGGGAATCTGGTCAAGGCCACTGGCGGATTCTGAAATCGCAGGGATTTATCAAAACGGTTTGCAAGGTAAACCTCTGACTGAAGAGTTCGAGCCCCTCAACATAAAGTCAATTGATTCGGATGGATCTGATGTGCAGATCACTTTCTTCACTCCATATCCAAATAGAGACATGCAAGTTCAATCCAAAGGTGGAATGGATGAAGCCGAATGGACGACTTTAGAGGCTTTGAGCTCTGAAGACTTGGGTGAAGGTCTCATGTCCGTCACAGTTTCCGCTCCTGAATCGGGTGTCGCTTTCTATCAGGTGGCAGCCTTGGAACCTCCACCAATCTTCTTTGAAGATTTTGAAAGTGGAGCTGAAGGCTGGACTCACGGAGGCGAGCAAGATAATTGGGAATTGGGTACTCCAACCAATGGACCTGGATCCGCTTACAATGGCGATAATGTCTACGCAACCGGGTTGGGCACAAATTTTGCCGAATTTACGAATGCCTATCTGAGAAGTCCCGAGATCGACCTGACGGAAGCTAATACAGCTACTCTGAATTTTGCTCAGTTCCTGGCGGTGGATACAGATCCTCAGTTCCACCAGGCAATCATTAACTTGCTGGATCCGGTTACTCTGGAAGTGATCAGTGAAATATCTCTGGAAGCAGGAGAGACTGCGGATTGGGAAACCCGTTCGGTTCGCATTGGGCCTGACGGGATCGGTCGCAGTGTGGTAATTGAGTTCCGACTAATTACCGATGATTTCAATCTGAATGCTGGTTGGTATATTGATGACGTCGCTGTTGTAGCTGAGTAATCAGTGCAACGGTTGTATTCTTAATCTAAACTAAGAACCTCGATTCTGTTAATTAGAATCGGGGTTCTTTTTTTGGGGTATTATTATCGTTGCCCAATCAAAGGATTTTCATACCAATAAACACCCAGATTATCGCGTTCTTCGCAAGTGATCAGGTCAAGATCCCCATCACTGTCAATATCCACCGCTTCGATTAAATCAAACTTGATTCCTTCTGGGCCACTGATCGAAATGGATTGCCAGCATTCAGGCGCAGCTTTATGTATCGGTTGACCCATTAAGGCGTTCACACCAGGTCGAAATCTTGTCCCTTCAGTGTTTGAGGTGAAAATCAGATCCAGAATTTCGTCACCATTCAGGTCAGCTCCCAGGATGTCCTTCCCATGTGGCATTCCAAAAGGGTTGCGCAAGCGCAATTCAACAAACTCAGGTCGGCCCTGTGATCCGATTCCGACGGCTTTAAACCAAATCCATTGGCTGTTTCTTGTTGCCACCAGGGTGTCACACATTCCGTCCCCATTGAGATCGTTTCTATCCAGAAACATGACTTCCAGATCCTTTCCACCAAGATCATGACGACGCCAGGCATCTCCCTGATCAGCCATGGATGGGCCAGGATTTTCCATCCAGTAAACACCCCTGTTGTCACCTTTTCTGTCAGAGACCCAGCAATCTAAATCGCCGTCATTGTCAACATCTTCAACCATCAGGGACATGATCCAGCCTGCTTTCTGAATCGGAATGTATTTCCAATCTTCCAGCTGCTCAGGGCAAGCAGGTGATTTCCACCATCCAACAGCTGCATTTGGAGATTTGGATCCAGAGAAAAAATCGATTCCACCTTGCTGATCAATCTGAGCAGGTTCGCAGAACATCCAACGCGTTGCGCCTCGACTTGTTGGTATCCGCTCTGTTCTCCATTGATTGCGATCCAAATACGTAGACAATTTCCCATCCGCTGCAGTCCGAGGCGCCCAATGAACAAACAATGCTTGCTCATTACCTTCACAAGCGCTGAGTACGTCGAAAGCTCCATCATGATTTAGGTCGACAAATACCGCATCTTCCGGAGCTTTCACTTCTCCAACAGTGACACTTGGCCAGGGTTGATGCAGTCGTTCAGGATCATTCCCAGGGTGAGTATAAATTCGAATAACACCTCCCTGTTCCCAACCGGTAACCCAGTCCAGATTGCCATCTTGGTTCCAATCGACAGACTTGACTCCATCCGCTCCGACAGATTTGTCATCGATAGTGTGTCTTTTCCATGCGTTCAGTGGAATTTTATTCTGATTCTCTGCTGCATTGGAATACAGCAGCCCAATGCCGGCCATCGAATTGAAGGAACAAATGAGCATCAAAAAATATTTTTCCATGGGAGTCATGATTCCATTCTGGCGACTGAACCGGTTTCATGCAATCTTCCGTGACGTGGTAATCAAAACAGTTTCAGCATGAATCGGATCAAGTTTCCAGAACTCCCAGGTTTAAAAGTTACTATAGATTCGGTGGAGTACCAGCCTCATGCCCAGACGCCTGAGGATCGGCCCCACTGCTTTGTCTATGTGATCAGTATCTGGAATCATACTGAGCGTCCGGTGACTATTGTCGCCAGGAAGTGGGTTGTTAAAGATGAGGGTGGAGATTTGGAGGTATTGGAAGGGAAAGGGGTAGTAGGGTTAACGCCAAGGATTGAGCCTGGAGACAAGTTTACCTACAACAGTTTTCACCTGTTGAGATCTCTTTCTGGTAGCGCTGAGGGTTCTTATGTTGGGTGTGTTCATTCAGAGGAGGATGATTCGAGGTGGGTAGCCGTGAGGATTCCAAGATTTGGAATGGAGGTTCCTGGAAGCTGGCATTATTGTTAGCGGCCTCCACCGGTTTGCTGCATTCCGCAAATCATCTGCGCCAGGTTTTTAGCTCTGATCACATAGAGTTTCCTGGCGACTGGATTTACATGGGGAGAGGAAATTGAAGTAAACTCTTTACAATCCTGTGACTTAGGGGGAATCCATAAATGAGTTTTTGGGTGTCGTGTTTGATTAGTGGCACAAAAAAACACCGAAGAGGTAACTCCGGTGGTCATGCTCTCATCCGGGAGTGTTGAGACTTTCCCGGAATTTTGGCTTATTTTAGATGAATTAATCTACTTAAGTGCGCTGCTAGTTCGTTGAAACGAGCATGCAGGATCACCTTTGACGGTAAACGATCCGGGCCTTGTTCAGGTCGTAAGGTGACATTTGAATGGTCACTTTATCTCCGACACTCAAGCGGATAAAATTTTTCCGCATCTTACCGGAAATGTGAGCCAATACTTCGTGACCATTATTCAGTTTGACACGGAACATGGTATTCGGGAGCACATGTGTAATGCTACCCTGAGTTTCAATACTATCAGATTTCGCCATATTTGAATGCGCCCGGAACTGTTGAAGACCGGGCAGGGTCAGATCATTTTAACAGGATTTTATCCAATTAAAGAATAGTAATTTTGTAAGAAATCAGATCGGCTCCTGCAATAACTTTTTAACTTTAGAAACCAGATCTGTTCGTGCGTTCATGTCGCGCAGTACACCTTTTTTATCCACAAGCCACATTGAAGGAATAGAATTGATTCCAAATCGGGACCCCAAAGTGTTTTCCCACCCTTTGCCATCAAAGTACTGCGGCCATGGCATGTCTTCTTTTTTGATAAAGCGTTTCAGTGTGGCCTCATCATTGTCGAAACTGATCCCCAGAATTTCAAAGCCCTGTTCATGAAGATCTGCATAAGCTTTCTTCACATTTGGGAGTTCCTGAATGCAGGGTCCACACCAAGTAGCCCAGAAATCAATCAACACAACTTTGCCAGCCAATGATTCAATACTGACTTTGTCGCCATGCTCTTCCGAATTTAATGGTTTGAATGAGAGTTCCAATTTCGACCCCATCAAACTTAATTTTTCCAGGATGGATTGTGCTTCCTCCTTTAACATTGGGTCCTCTGCTTTCTCGAAAGCCTCCTGAGCCAGAATTTTGGCTTTTTCTGAATCAACCATTTGTGACAATTGCAGTAACATCATCAGCGGCTCTTCCCGAGTGGGGAAATCTTTCTGCAGGCTTCTCACTTCTTGTTCAAACGTTTGAAGCAATACTGCCATTCCCTCCGATTCTTTGGCCATGATTTTTCGCTGCATGGCGTTCACTCGAATCTCAAACCGCTGTTCTTCAGGAATAGTTGGATCCTCCAATCGGGCCACTTCCAGAGATTTCAGTCGATCATCTTCGTTGCTGGCGCCAAGTCGGACTGCCAGTTGCAACATGTTGAATTCCACTTGTTTGGCCTGCTCAACACGGTCT
>JAUIHU010000312.1 GCA_030432175.1 Verrucomicrobiia bacterium
CTCGGGGAGCGGCTCGAAATCCACCTTGAGGATGATACATCTGCAGCATCCATTTCCCAACGGCGTCGTCATTGATCGGTTGTCCCAGTTGCCTCAATGTAGTCACCGCAGCTGCTGTCGCCGGAGTCGCCGACTGGTCCATGGTCCGCTCATTCGCCCAACCCCCATCGGACATTTCCAGCATTTTAAAACTCTGGATCAATCTCAAAGTGTCGGGCAGTTCCTCCTGTAAATCCTGGTAAGCGCCCAGCGCCAGGAAAGATCCGTAAGCCGAACTGTGGGAAGCTCCGGGTGTCAAATGGTGAAAACCTCCATCCAAAGAGCGAAAAGTTTCCAATCGCTCCAGTAAATCCAGACGATTGGATTCTGGCATTTGACTGGAGTCCGGTAGATCCGCCCAGCATCGCGCCAGACAAGTCAGGTGGACAAAGTCCAAATCGGCTCCGGCTCCAAAGGATGACAGAAACTCATGCGTTTTAACCGAATCGAACTGATCTTCGGCCTGGAGGGCTTTGAGACACTCCAGACCAAACATCGTGTAGTACAGATCGCTTTCCCCATCACGCCCTTTGAACCCGCCGTCGGGATTCAATTGGCTTAAGACAAATTTTTCCACTAACCCGGCGGAATTACCCAGCGGGTTGGAGGCTAGCCGCGCGACTTGCAGCATTTCGAGCCTCAAACTCATTGCACCATCCCTTGATCTGTAAATCGTTAAATATTTTGCCAATCACTCGACGCAGCAATCCTTTCAAGCTGGCGTTGTTCAGATCCTGAAGGGACCGAATGGCTTGTTCCTTGTAGCTTTCCAGAAGATACTCTGCGCGGTCAGTGACACCTAATTCCTTGAACATGGATTCCACCCTTTGCACAGCAGCTGCGTCAGGAGTTCCAAGAGTCCAGAAATTCTCAATGAAATCCAAATCATCTCCTTTGGCTTTCTCGGTTGCCAGAGCCAGCAACAAACTGGGCCGGATACTTTGAACGTCATTCGATTCCGCCTCTTCACCCCAATCCTGCAGATCGTCCTGAATCTGGTAAGCGATTCCCAGGGACTCACTGTACTTGGCCAGTGTCTGAGCGATGGATTCATCACGCCCGGCAAACAGCGCTCCTAATTGGAGAGCAACTTCAAATGCTGGTGAGGTTTTGCGGGAAAAGATTTCCAGGGTTTGCTGAGATTTCAGCGGCGAAGGATGACGCGCCCAGGCAAGTTCCGCCCCCTGTCCCTGACAGAGTCGGCGTTGACCTTGTGTAGCCATTTGAAGCATGGCAGCGCGAGTGTCACCGGAGAGATTTAATTCGCTGATCAGGCGATAACCTTCTCCCAGTAACCAGTCTCCGACGTTCAGAGCCACCGAAACACCATATTCTTCATGCAGTGTTTTCTCGCCATAGCGCATGGAGTCCTCGTCTTCAATGTCGTCATGCACCAGTGAAGCTTTGTGGAAACATTCAACCGCGATGGCCATCCGCTTCAGATCTTCGGAATGAACCGGTTCATCGCACATGGCCTCATAGACAGAGACTGCAAGGAAAGGACGCCAGCGTTTCCCTGCGCGAGCCAGCCACTCTCTCCCAATTTCTTCCACATTCCCTTCAGCAGGACCTAAAAGTTGTTCGAGAGATACTGGTGTGAACCATTTTTCAACTTCCTGACGCATGCCGGTGAGATCCAGACGATGAGTTTTATCATCACTGGTGATATGGATCATGTCCCAGACCCAGTCCAGATCTACGGTTGTATCAATGCAGTCATCCTGAAGTAGTGGAATGGCAACCGATGGCATCGCTGCCGCCTCAACATAAGGGAAAGCTCGTTCCAGAACCGATAGACAACTGACTCCCACGACGGCGTCAATCTTGCCAGTTTCGAGCAATGCCATGACGACAGCGGATCCTTCGGAAACCAGTACCGCATATCCCAGCCGTTCTGCTTCAGCCTGCAAATCCTGGATCGAACAGAGCCCACATTGCTTGCATAACAAGCCAAATTCATCGAATGGCGCCGGGCACTTGCTCTCTACCCGCAGGCATTTTGGCAATAGCAATAAGCGACGTTCGTAAGGGATCGACGCTAAATGCTCTCGCCAGGATTCATTGTTGATCAGAACTCCTATATAATCGCGATAAATCGGATCCAGCTCAGTCGCTGCCAGGATCTTCTTGGCGTGTATCTTTAATTCTTCCTGTGAAAGAGGAGCGGCTGGTTGAACATTCTTACAGTACTCGCGCACCACTTCTTTCAGGTAATCCCGCTGAACACGTGTTTGAGGGATATTCTTTTTGGGTGGACGAAACCTTTGCTGAGGAATTTGAGCCGGCAAAGGGGCCGGTTTGATGACAGCGCTTGTATCCATGGTGATGATCGAGTGTTGTCTGATATCTGGCGGTCCTGGTTCAATGTCCGGGTTAAGTTCGGACCTGAAGGATGACGCCTGAAAGCTCGTTTGGAGCTTCTTACTTCAATTGTCCATTTATCGTGCAATGAAAGATCAATCCACTTTGGACATTTTTCATAGACGAATCCGCTCACTAAAATCTTCATCAGCCAGTCGGACGCACTTGGCTTGAATCAGGTGAACTCGGATTGGACTCCAGAAAGTTACGCAATTTTTTGCAAATCCCAAACACAAAAAAGGCGTCAGCGGTCCGCAAACGCCAAAAACTTGGATTTTATCAGGAATTATTCTTTAATTTGGCTAATTCAGCTGCCTTTTTCTGAATTGCTTCGGCAGAAGGCAACTCCATTAAAGCTTCCTCAGGAATATCAATATCGAACTTCTCTTTGAGCTTCTTCAGGCATTTTTGACGTTCATTGAGCGCTTTATCACTGTCACGCTCAGCCGCAAAACGGGTTTTAGCACGATCGCTCCGTTCCCGAAGCATCGAATAAATATCTCCTCCCAAGAGTGAAGAAATATCCACTTTCATCTTCTCCCGTTCGACATCTTCCTGACTCACCAGATCGCCATTGATCGGTCCAGCTTTGTACTTAGGAAACATGATAGCCACCTCAGGGCAGACTCGTGAACAGGCAGGGCAGTTGGTTTTACAATTGTCCTGATTTTGAACCTGAATTTCCTGCTCTTCTGAAACTCCATACACTCCAAACAGGCAAAAGCTCAGACACTGCATACAATTGGTGCAACGATCATAATCAATCACCGGAAACCAGGGTTTCCACGCCCCGTGCCTGGCCGCCTCCATTTGATCGCGTGCTTCGTTCACGATCGACAAAATTGAATCAGAAGTGGCTTCTTCGGATTCCTCAGACCAATCCATCGGATCCAACCGGAGCGCTTTCGCCTTTTCAGCCGGTAATTCCATGGACTCCATGGCTGCCTGGTCAAAACGGCCCAGAGCCAACAAAGGAGATTCATCTTCGGAAGCCAGAGAACCTGTTCCACCTGTCCTCGAAACGGCGTATCCTTTCGATAACAACGTTTCCATGGTTCGAAATCGTTCTTCCGAGGAAAGCTTCTCGCTTCCCGGACCTTCATAAAGCGCCACTCTCAGGGATGGATTTTTAAGGCTCATAAGCTTTTGTGGATGACTTCGATGGTTAAATTAATTCTTGGAAATGGATTATACTTCCAGCCCTCAACTCTCAGGCTGGGCTGGGTCTTTTGCCTCTGTGTGAGTGTCAATATCCGGACTCAAAAGTTTTTCAAGGATGGGATCCGGTTTCAGTTCTCGCATGTTGACCACTTCATAAGCGCCTTCCTTCAAAGGCGCCTGACCGGCAGAAAACAACCATTTCACCGCTCTCGGATAACAGGCTGCTATTTGAACGGGAGTGTCAGATTCCGCAAACTTCTTCAAAGCCGGATCTTTCCGTGCGGACATCTCACACAGATCGGCCACCGCATCAAAGGCAATATCCTCTTCGCAAAGCCGTTTCAAAACCGCTTCTTTGGTAAATCTTGAAACCACATTCGCAAACGCGCAGTGACAATAAAGAATTCGCTTTTTTTCTGCCATTTTTGAGCCCGGATCCTCGGATTGATGCTGGTTTACATCGATCCCATCTTTTTCCCGAAATTATCCAATTTGATGAGTGGTTTCCCACCAACCACAAGATTCATTATCAACATTTTACTAAATAATGCAACCCAGTCTCAAATAGCGGCTTCTCGATGTGTTGGTTGCGGAGGCGAGGGGCGAAAACGTTCCATGTGGTCCAGTCTGCACTGTGGATTTGCTGATTCCTGATTGATTTCTTCGATGGATTGGGTGACGCAGGCTTCCAGTTCTTCCGGATCTCCCTCCGCACGCAGGTTAACGATCAGTTGCCCCCCATCCAATGCATCAATCAGTGACTGGCCTAGTTCAGCGACATAATCGTTTCGAACCAAATTGATAACAGCGATTTCTCCCAGTCCCACGTGCGGACTCAACGTCATTTTCAGGTGCGCAATTTCAATATCACGATCCAACAAACGGCGGCGCACTTTTTCAGCAAACGACTGCACCCAGGCATTCCCGTCAAATTCAGTGTCAGAATTCACCTCCAGCGTGGCATTGAGCCATCCCAGCAAGGCCTCACCTTCACCATACACTTGATAATCTACCTCCATAGCCGCCCGCGCTGTTTGTTCAAAAGCCAAAGCTGAATCAAACCAAAGATCCAGCCCATCTCCAGTTCTTGAGGAAACCTCAAAAATCTTGCGGTCCGGGTACTTTTCAGAAAGAGCAGCCCGCAGATCAGCGGCTTCTTCTGGACTGATCAGATCCATTTTGTTGATCACCAGAAAATCGGCTTCTTCCAGTTGTTTGCCATAGATATAAGCGACCTTAGCGGAGAATTTTCGACCTTGGCGAGTTCCCAAAATAGCTCCAGCGCGAACTGGGTCCATCATTACGCTAAGGGGAGAAATCGTAAACAAATCTCCGTAAATACGTCTCAACGGATAAGTTACTGTAGCTACAAGGTCCGTACAGCTGCCGACGGGCTCAGCAATAAAAACATCCGGACGAGTCATTTCGTTCAGATGATTGGCGGCGTCCATCAGCGAGTTGAAGCGGCAACAAAAGCAACCGCCGGAAATTTCTTCCACCGCATAACCCTGAGAAGCCAGAGTCGCCGTATCCACGAGTTGGTTACCCTGGTCGTTTGTGATCAGCCCAACACGCAAACCTTGGTCCTTCAATCTCCTCGCCAACTTCGAAACGGCGGTGGTTTTCCCTGCGCCAAGGAATCCACCAATCATGATGTACCTTGCCCGTTTAGCTGGAGAAGATGATTTGCCAAGATTCATGGAGGTATATTAATCAGCGCTAAAGAACCGGCAAACTCAAAATAGTCATGAATCCTCTGGAGCCCCTAAACTCGGGTCTTTTTCCAGCAACTGATCAATTACCTGATCCAGAAATCGCTGGTACTCCTGCACATCCATCACCCTGGAATCCGGTTCTCCAGAGGCTTCATAAAGCCAGCCTTCGGCAAATGGCTTTCGATTCACCCAGGTCAAATCCTCCTGCAGCGCGCTGTTGCCGCGAACAAAGTGTCCTTCCACTGAGCAGAACAAATCCGAAACAGCTTTGAAACCTTCCAGCCAACCAATGACCTGGCCGATTTCAATAGAGTTTCCCGGCTCAACCTCCATTCCATGGTCAACCATTTCCCCCAACATCCGAGTCGCAAACTTCGTCGCTCCAACCCTCCAAACTTCTCCTTCAACGGTAGATGGCTCTTCAGCCGGACGCTTCTCCATCCAGAAATGCGCAGGGGTGTAAAGGCAAGCCTTGGGCAGCCGAGTTACAAAATGTGAACGTTTGTAGAGAATCGAACCGTCTGACATGAATTGAATTAATAATTAAATATTAACAATTAAGAATTAAAAACTGTCAGAAATCTTTAATTCCTATTGATCGGTTTCCGGCATCGGAGGCTGG
>JAUIHU010000313.1 GCA_030432175.1 Verrucomicrobiia bacterium
CCTGGCCTTCTGGTTGCAATTCATTTGGATAATCCACCGACTCAGCGATCCACAGACGACCTCGATGATCAAATGCCAACCATAGCGGTTTGATGATATCCGGTTCATTTGCGTAAAGATCAAACTGGAACCCTGGAAACGAAACCAGGTGTTTCATGGACTCTTCTGGCGAGAGCGGTTTTTGCATTTTGCGAATTGGCTCTCCCTGCGTTCCCCATGCTGCGCCGGGAGTGTAATTGGGGAGACGGTCCGGCGCTTCCATGTACTCGAAAGGGGGCAGGTTGTCCCTGATTTCCAACTGGGTGTTGGTGTAATCAAAGGACTGTCCGTGCGCCATTGAAGCCATCATTGGAATCAATACTGCGCCAGATCTGAGGAGATGATATATTCGTTTCATTTTGAACTCTTCTGTGATGTCCTTGATTAAAAAGAAAGGGGAAGAATCTCTCCAGCGTGAAATTTATTCCTTGCCAATTTTGTGGTCCTCCGACTCAATCCCCAAAAGCCTGAACCAATCCAAGCGTCCATGTTGATCCTGATCAGCTTTCCGGTGATTGATTGGGCTCCTGAGGATGACAATGATGAGAATGATTCAACCGTTTTATTTGATCGGCGCGCTGACATTTTTAATAATCAACGCAGTGATTGCGCAGAGTGATGAGGTGACACCGGATTCCGATGGATACATTCATCATTGGCTCATGTTGGGGCCAATACCACTTGAAGCGGGTGAAACCGGAGCTGAAGCTGTCCAATTCAATGTCATTCGCCGAGAATCCATGCTCCAACCCAGCGAAGGAGAAACTCAAACAGTAGCAGGCTATGAATTGACCTGGCAAAAACACTATTCGGAGTCCGAGGTGTTTGATTTCAACATCATCCTGGAAGACCGGATTGAGAACGCGATCGGATATCTGGTGGCATATGTCGAAAGTCCGAAAGAAATACGCAATGTGACACTTCTGGCTGGGGGAAATGATCAAACCCGTGTCTATTTCAACGGAGAAGAAGTTTCCACATCCACCGAACCCAGAGCCTTGACCAAGGACAGTGACATGGCCAGCGGACTGACATTGAAGCAGGGAATCAATACTGTAATTTTGAAAGTGGTGAATGAAGTCGGGAACTGGCAGGGATGTTTGCGTTTTATGGATGAAGGCGGCCAGCCAATCACGGAAATTGTTTTAAAGGATGAAGGATGAAGGATGAAGGACGTCAGTCCTGCCTCCTAGCCCTCCGGGCGACCCTTGCGTAGCGAAGGGCGCTAGCCCTGGGCATGGTGCGATATGGAACAAAAGGTTGAAGGTGAAATATATGAAGGACAAATTCGGAGCAATTCGGAATAAACAGGCCGTCTATATTGGGTTGGCTTGACATTTAGTTGGTCGCTTTGCATCGTTCGCCTCATGTCGCGTCTGCCATTTGAGTTGCAGCTTGCGTTGCGGTATTTGAAGCCCAAACGCACTTTTGTTTCCACGATAACGCTGATCTCAGTCCTTGGGGTCACGTTGGGTGTGGGAGTGCTGATTATTGTGATCTCGGTCATGAGTGGGTTCGATAAACAGATGCGGGACAAGATTCTTGGTTTCAAATCGCATTTACGAATCCAGCGACTCTCTTCTACACTCAAGGATTATGAGAATGTCATCGATATTGTTAAGAAACATCCCAAGGTGAAAGGGGTGGCTCCCTATGTCTGGGGGAAGGTTTTGGTGGAGAATGAGGCTCCGGACGGGAGTCAGTACTGGGATTCGCAGATCTTGCGAGGACTAGATCCGGAGTTGGAGCCGTCGGTAAGTTCCATAGCTACTAATATACTGGTTGGCGAGTTTGATTTGTCAGGGAGAAACGCCATCGTAGGATCTGTATTCGCTCGCAATATGGGGTTATTTCTGGGGGATACGATTTCCATTTACTCACCCAGCAATCTCAAAAAGATGAAGGAAAACCACGAGAAGGGAACAGAGGAAGTGGTTTTGCCGGATGATTATGAAATCTCGGGCATTTTTGATGTTGGGTATTACGATTACAATGCCACATTTGTGCTGACATCGTTGTGGAACGCTCAGGACTTATACGGGTTGCTGGATGGTTCGGTGCATGGAGTGCTCGTGACATTGAATGATCCGTTCCAGGCCGTCACAGTTCAAAAGGATCTGAAAGAAGTTCTTCCGGAATACTGTGAAGTGATCACCTGGCTCGAAGAAGACTCTTCTTTGTTTGAAGCTTTATTGGTGGAGAAGCAGGTGATGTTTTATCTGTTGTTTTTTATCATGGTAGTCGCGGCGTTTGGGATCATGAGCGCGCTGATTACCTTTGTGGTTCAAAAAACCAGAGAGATCGGGGCATTGAAATCGCTGGGGGCTTCGGATCCACAGATCATGGCGATTTTTCTTGGGCAAAGTTTGATAGTTGGGGTGTTTGGGTCAGTTACCGGACTTGGGTTGGGATTGTTGGCTGTGCGATTTAGAAATGAATTTCTCCTTTTCATGCGCAAGGCTACGGGATTTGAGCTTTTTCCCGCAGATATCTATCAATTTACCGAACTGCCGGCATTGGTCATTCCGGCAGACATCGTTGTGATTTGCTTCAGCGCATTATTTACCTGCGTTTTGGCAGGGGTCGTTCCTGCATGGAGCGCTGGCAAGCTAAAACCTGTGGAAGCTCTGAGACATGAGTGACGAAACAAAAACAGATCTGAAACCATTGATTCAGGTCAAACAGCTGACCAAATCCTACCGAATGGGGGAGAGGGAAATTCCTGTTTTGCGTGGGATTGATCTTGAACTGCATCGAAGCCAGTTCATGTTGTTGCGTGGAGCATCCGGCGCCGGGAAAAGCACATTACTTCACTTGATAGCCGGGTTGGATCAGCCCAATTCAGGTACTGTTGAGTTTGATGGTCAGGTGGTCAATGAGATGAGCGCCAGACGGTTGGCTCGCTTGCGAAACTTGAATTTTGGGCTCGTTTTTCAGGCCTACCATTTGTTTCCGGAACTGGATGCGCTGGAAAACGTCTGTTTGCCAGGAAGAATTGCCAGGAAATCTCCTTCAAAAATCACAGATCGGGCTTTGGAATTACTGGACCGAGTGGGATTGGGATCCAGAGTACACCATCGACCTGCAGAACTTTCAGGAGGGGAGCAACAGAGGGTGGCTATCGCGAGGGCAATGATCAATGAACCCGAATGTATTCTAGCGGATGAACCGACTGGAAACCTGGACACGAAAACCGGATCGGAAATCATTGATCTGCTCGAGGAGATCCAGGATGAATCCGGAGCTTTGTTATTGGTGGCGACGCATGATGAAAGGTTGGTTGACCGAGTCCCTGAGACATTGGAATTGGTGGATGGATCTTTCGTCGAGTAAATTTTGACACCCAAAGAGAGTGGCACAGTCTTTGACACCCAGATTGTGACCGCTCAGGAATGGTTCCTGTTTACTGGTTCATCCTGCTTCAAATGCTGGATTCACTCATCGGGCCGGCGCTTAGCGGTCGGTCCCCAGGACGCCATCCAACTTGAATCACACCCGTTGGGGATGCATCCTCAATTCATCATTGCTAATGAACAAAGTAAGAGCTTGTGAAAAATTTCACAAAGCGCTTGCGGCTCAATTTTTAGCAAGGTAGGTTTCAACGGTTCTTTCAGTTAAAAGAAAATAATACCTATCAACATTCGTATGTTAGCCTAAGCAACGATGAAATTTGATTCGCCAAATCGACACATCTTAAAACGGGGTCCCCTGCAGTTGATTTCAGCTGTGATGATTTCGTTTTTATGTTGGATCGGTGTGATGACACCCACGTTGAATGCAGCCGAATTGGCGGGACGATTTCTTGCTGGTGGAACGAGTCCAAACAACTTTCCAATCATTGTTATAATTAAACCTGAAGGTACGAACACATCAGCTGCAAAATTTGAACCGGACGAGCGAACAGTCAGGGTATTGTGCACAGGTGGTCGGTTCAGTCATAAAGTAACTCTGGTTTCGTCCAATGATACTCTGATTTTTAAAAATCTTGATTCCAACCCGATTTTGCTCTTTGGAATCCACGGGCAGCACATTGATCAGCGCTTGTTTTTGCCGATGCGAGGCAGTTCCGAAAGCGTTCGCTACACCGCAAAATTTCCTCAAATAATCAGGTGGATAAATCAATCATCGCAGGAAACGTGCTTGGTTTACATGACCAATGCTCCCTGGACTCAAGTACTAGAGCAACCTGGCGAGTTCAGAATGAGGAACATACCAGAGGGAGACTATCTACTAACAATCCTTGACCTGAATCTAGGTTCCATCACCCAGACAATTCAATTGAACAGCGCCGAAACCAGATTTGTGGCCTTTCACCGAACAGATAACGGGTTGAGCTGGGTGGAATAACACTATCAGGACTTTATCAATGCAGCACGAGCAGATACTCAGTAAAAAATCGTCAAAATGGATGACCCGGTTTTTATGGTTCACATCCTTGAACGTCCTGGCGCTTCTGGGACTTGGGGGGCTTGTTACTAGTAAAGGCGTTGGAATGGCGGTCCCTGATTGGCCAACCACATTTGGTTATAACATGTTCTTTCTGCCCTGGGATAAATGGGTGATGGGAGGCGGTGTTTTTGAAGAGCATTCACATCGCGTGTTTGCCTCCTGGGTAGGATTTCTGACATTGATTATCGGTGGTGGATTAGCAGCGCTTGACACCCGGAAATGGGTGCGAAGACTCGGATACCTGGCCGTTTTTCTGGTGATTCTGCAAGGAATCCTGGGAGGTCTTAGAGTTCGATTGATGAAGGATGAAATCGGGATATTTCACGCTGCCCTGGCGCAAGTGTTTCTATGTCTGATACTTTGGTTGTCCTGGTGTCGGACACGTACCTGGTTCCGTCTTGGGGGGCAGGTACTTCCTTCAGTCCGTCAAAAAGGCAGCGCATTGTTCTGGGTTTTTACCTTTATGATATTCATGCAGCTTATATTTGGCGCAGTAATGCGACATGAGCATGCCGGACTCGCGGTTCCTGATTTTCCAACCGCATATGGAAGTTGGGCATGGCCTGATACAACTGAATCAGCCATTGAAACGATTAATGAAGAACGATGGATCAATGGCGAAGCTACCGGATCTTACATTACAGCTTTCCAGATCAACGTTCACATGCTGCACCGATTGGGAGCTGTTTTGGTAACCATTGCTGCTGTTTTTACATTTTGGCGTTTGTTGAAAGGGGACGGCCAACAAGGCAACCGCAAACTCGCCGCATCTATCGCTTTACTGATGATTTTTCAAATCAGCCTGGGAGCATCGACTATTTGGACTAAAAAATCGGCTGATGTTGCGACCTTCCACATGCTGACTGGAGCCGTCATTCTAGGATACTCTTTTCTGCTGTCCGTTAGCGCTACACAGGCGCGAAAGAATTTCCTGCGATCCCAGAACCAATCCAGAGCTGATTTCAACGCTGATGAAGATGAAATTAAAGTCAGGGAAGCGTCTCTGAAAACTGAAGGCAAGCAAGAACGGGAGGTAGCTTTAACCTGAGATATGAAATGATGCTGAATGGGATCATTTCATCTGAAATCGCCAATTTCTGCGAAATATCATTGTCTGACCGAACGAAGTTGGTTAATTAGACCTAAATAAATGAGAGCGAGCGCTACCACTATCTTGACCACGCAGAACGAATCTGACCGTTCGATCGCGAGCATTGTCTCGGATCTGATTAAGGCCCGGTTGACGATGATGTCATTGATCACTACTTGGGTTGGATTTCATCTGGGTTGGGTCGGGCAGTTTGAATTCTGGCCTCTGGCGCACACCATGATTGGCGCTGGAGCTTTGGCCTCAGGCGCTGCGGCTTTGAACCAATGGATGGAGAAGGACCTGGACGCCATG
>JAUIHU010000314.1 GCA_030432175.1 Verrucomicrobiia bacterium
TCCCAGGAATTGCCTGATGGAACCGGTCAATGGGGGGTGACTCACGATGATATGGGGCGTAATTTCTTCTCAGCCGCAGGTGGTGAAAATCCGGCAATGGCATTTCAACAACCTTTTGTTTATGGCTCCATCTCATTGCCCGGCGAAAAGGAGCCGGGATTTAATGAAGTGTTTCCCCTGGTCGAAATCCCTGATGTTCAGGGTGGACAGGGGCGTTTCCGTAAAGAAAATTTTACACTGAATCACTTCACCGGATGCGCTGGGCAACACATTTACCGAGGTGATCGTCTCCCTGCTGATTTCTATGGCGATTACATTATCCCGGAACCTGTGGGACGCCTCGTGCGCAGAGCGAAGGTGGATCATGTCGATGGAAAAATCATTCTTAGAAACGCAACGCCCAGATCTGAGTTCCTGCGTTCCAGAGACGCTAACTTCCGTCCGGTTCATGCAGCGACGGGTCCAGACGGTTGTCTTTACATTTGTGACATGTATCGGGGAATCATTCAGGAAGGAGCCTGGGTGCGTCCCGGATCTTATCTTCGAGAGGTGGTAGAGAATTATGGTCTCGATAAAAACATCGGTCGGGGTCGGATTTACCGGATTGTTCACAAGACAACGGTCCGGGATTCCAATCCCAAAATGCTCAATCAAAAGGCAGCTCAACTGGTTCAGTATTTATCGCATCCCAATGGATGGAGACGGGATGAAGCGCAGAAACTGATCGTTCTTAGTGGTGATACTTCTGTAGTGAAAGATTTGGCCGCTCTGGCTCAAGCAGGCGAATCTCCGTTGGGTAGAATGCATGCGCTCTGGACTCTGGACGGTTTGGGACAAAGCGATCTTTCACTGTTGGTCCGGAAGTTGAAAGATTCAGATCAACGTGTCCGAATGGCGGCGATCCGTTTATTGGAGCCATGGTTGAACTCTGGTCACGATGACCTCACCCGAATCATGAACCGATTGGCAAGTGATTCAGATCCAGATATTGCCATTCAAATGGTGTTGTCTCACTTTCAAACAGGTGGATCAGATCAAGCTGAACTAATCCAAACCATTGAAAAGCGATTTGCTTCCAACCCGAATATCCAAACCATCATCCGCATCATGAAAGCCAGGAAAGAGGATGCGCGAAGAAGACGTGAGCGAAATGTTCTGTTGGCTCAGGGTGAAACGAATTTCAAAGCAGTCTGCGCTGCGTGCCATGGGATGGATGGAAAAGGGACGCCGGTTCAAGGGGTGGAGAATATGACGCTTGGCGCTCCTTTGGCGGGCTCTTCCAGATTACAGGGAAAAAAGGACATTCCTATCAAGATCCTGCTGAAAGGCATGACAGGTGATTTGGATGGAAAATCTTATCCAGGTCCGATGTTGCCATTGGAGACTTATGACGATCAGTGGATCGCTTCCGTACTCACTTATATCCGATCCGAGTGGGGGAATCGTGCGCCTTCCGTCAGCGCAAGTGAAGTAGCTGCTGTCCGAGCAATGATCCAGGATCGAAAGGACATGTGGCAGGCATCGGAGATCATGGAAATCTCACCGATCCCGACTCAGGTCATGAAGTCCTGGAAATTGAATGCCAGCCATCGTCCAGATATTGTTTCCAATGCGATTGATGGAAAAGCAGATACCCGTTGGGATACCGGGACTACGCAACGGCCCGGAATGTGGTTCTCCTTTGACATGGGTAAGCCTCGAGTCATCTCTTCCATTGTACTCAATTGTGAAAGATCTTCTATGGATTACCCGCGCAGCTTCAGTGTGGAAATATCAGACGACGGGAAGACTTGGAGCCAGCCGATTGCTGAAGGTTTGGGAGATGGGCCGGTTGTGGATATACTTCTGCCTGATATCAAAACGCAACATGTCAGAATCCGTCAGCTTGGAATTGTTGACGGAAAATACTGGTCGATACACAAGCTGGAAGTGTATGCGAATCAGTAGGGTTTGACACTGGTTTGAACGATCTGAAAACTATTTCGCAAAGAGCTGGGATTCAATGTTGGCAAAAGCTTTGAATTCCAGCGCATTCCCACTGGGGTCTTCAAAGAACATCGTATATTGTTCGCCGGGCAATCCTTCGAATCGGACATAAGGTTCGATGATGAAATGGTCGACGAAGGATTTGACCCGCTCCGCAAAAGCCTTCCAGGCTTCCACTTCCATGACCACTCCGTAATGCGGCACCGGAACCGCATGAGCATCCACGGGATTGTAATGATTGGACACCTTTCCGGTGGGCCCGAGATTTGGGTTCAGGTGAGTGACCACCTGATGACCGAACATATTCCAGTCTATCCAGTGAGTGTCGCTGCGACCTTCAGACAGCCCCATCCTGGTTCCGTAAAATTCCCTGGCTTCTGGAATGTCCCTGACGGGTATGGCGATGTGGAAAGGTGTAATCATACTGTCTTGCTTTTATAGTTAGCTTTCTCAGATTTTTAGATTGGGGATAATCTAAAGCTCCAGCTTATTCCTGTTCCGGATAACTGATCCTGTAAAAGACCGAGGTAGCTCCACCGGGCTGTAGAGGTGGCAATGTGACCTGCCATAAATCGCCGTTCAGAGTCGGGGTTCCACCGAAAGCTCCCCAGGAATCTGGCGTCAGACTTGAGGATGATTGGACTTCAGCTCCAGTGATTGTTTCTGGCCAGGAGAGAATGAAGTTATTTCCTTGTTGGGTGATGTTGATTTCTGCCTGAGTAGCTACAGGAGGAACATCAGGTCCAGCAATTGATGCGACGAATATATCCAGGTTACCGGCAGATTCAAAAGTGTAATCTCCAAATTGTGGTTTGAACGTTCCAAGGAACGGATGTGAATAACTGTCATATTCTCCTGAAACATAGATAGTACTGCCCTGGTTGACGACTTTCCTTCCCTTTTCATTATTTGCGCCAGTATTGGCATGCACTTCGATTGGATTGAAATCCAGATCAGTCTGGATGAGAATCATGTCCTGGGAAGTTCCCAGTAGACCAGATGAGCTTGTCACCTCAAGGTTGTTATTAAATGGGTGAGTCCCTACAATTGAACCTGTTAGAAATACCTGATCTCCGGCGTTTACAGACAAGTGATGTAAACTCAGCAGTTTCTGCACTCCGAAGTTACTGGAATCAGCATACAATGCATCCGCCACGTACTTCAGGGTTTTAATATTCCCATTACTGTCCAGACGAGCCAGAGCGCCGAACCAACCGACTTCGCTTTCTTCCAGCGCCGGACCATTTCCGAAATCAATGCGCTGTGGCCCTCCCACTTGAAAACCAGTGATCAAATCGCCACTGGAAGTTTCTGCAATTCCCCAGGATTCCGAGCCGCTGGAGGAAGTTTTGCTAACCCACAAAAAATCGCCATTGGTTTTGAACTTGGCAACATAGGCCACCTCATAAGGATTGTAACTTCCATCTCCAAACTTTCCAGCGACGTAAATACTTTGTCCGTCATTCGAAGCAAGAATGTGATCCAGTCCGCCGTTAATATATGGATGGTTTGCCACTCCAGGAGTCGGGATGTTTTTAATCCATTGTACTTGCCCGCCGTAAGAAATTTTGATCAGCAATGCTGTGTCGCCACTTTCTATTTCATAGACAGGATCGGTGACGCCATTAATCAACACTCTTCCATCTGTGGAAGCTCCGACATAAATGGCATTTTGTGAGACTTCAACAGCAGTGATTCTGAACTTGTTAAATTGCCTCACCAGATCAATGCGGTGAACAGCTTGAAGCGCCCATTCAAAATTCCCGTCAGCGCCCAGTTTCCCGATAAAATTTCCACTTTCCACAGGAATTCCATCAAGAGTTCCTTCCATGGTCGCTGCTGCGACAGCAACAACACCGGAGTCTGAAACCCCAACCGCGCCGAAAAGGGGGCCTGAGGCTTCCGAGACAATGTTTTTGGTCAGAACCTGGTTTCCATTTCTGTCATGCTTGACCAATAAAGTGTTCCGTGAAGAGCTGTTATAGGTATCGCCACCAAAAGTGACATCGTCTTTATACTGCAACAAGGCATAACTGTTTTCGGCGGCGTCAACTGCAAAATCCAGAAACTCATCCTTCTCCGACCCTCCACCATGTGATGCAAAATAATACGTTTGACCCAGGATTGAGCATGGCGACAGGACATAAATCAAATGGCAAATAGCGACAGTTAAGAATTTTTTTGAGAAAATCTGTTTATATTCATTAGGAAATCTCATGTTTGCTTTATAAAATCTGAATACTCTGGTTACAAGTCTTTAGTTATGAATCGATAATCTGAGCTTTCTGTATCCCGGTTTTATAAAAGCTACATTGCGCGCAAAATCTTTGGTTGAGGTAGCTTGTTCTCAGGCTATGATGTTAGATCTTGCCGAATCTGAAATTATTTAATATCCATATCCAATGGAATAAACCTTTTAACGATCTCGCTCATTCTTGGGACTCAATGGAGGCCATTAACTGTAAATTAAAACGGTTTCAGTACGGAGTTACCCGTGTATCCCAACATTCCAAATTCGTAAATCCACAATCATATTATGCAAACCTTAGAAAAGATGGAGCCCATGTCGACCGGGCAAATCCTGGACCGAACACTGAAACTGTATTCTCGCAACTGGAGCCTCCTGCTGGGTATATCCGCTGTGCTGACTTTGCCAGTGGTAGGCATTATGATTGCCCTGAATTACTACACACAATATGCCCTTCAGACAGAAAACGGCTCCGGGCTGATGATTGGTGGATTGCTGAATCTGGTCGTCATTTGTATTTACGGGTTTGTAACTTATCCGCTGGCACAGGGAGCTTCCACCTTCGCGATCAGCGAGCGTTACCTCAACAAGGAAGTGGGTGTCGGGCAAGCCATCGGTTTTGGATGGCGTCGATTGGGGACTTTGTTCAACGTCTCCGTCTCCATTGGCTTGAGAGTTTTTCTTGGAATGCTGCTGCTGATCGTTCCCGGCATTGTCTGGGCCTGTACCTATATTGCTGCAATTCCTGCTGTGATGATTGAAGGCTGCAAGGCTCGCGACGGCATGAGCAGAAGCCGCGAACTGTCCCTTGGCAGGCGCAAGAGCGTGTTTGGAATTCTCGTTGCGATTTGGGCGCTGAGTTTTGTGATCGATTTATCCTTCTACTTTGCCATTGATCTCAGCCTGGGAGCCAAGACATTTATCGGAGGACTGCTCTACACCGTGGCCAGCCAGGGTGTCGTTGTGTTGCTGATGCCGGTTGGCGTGATCGCTGCGACGTTGCTGTATTACGATTTCCGCATAAGGAAAGAGGGTTTCGATCTGGAAATGCTGCAACAGGCTATGAGCGCCGATTTTGCTGAAGCTGCCAATGAGGGTTCCGATCCAATGAATAAAAATCAGGAATTCTGAGCCGCTTGCATTGAACTACCAGGGCTGCCCTTCCAGATCACTACCAGGACATGGATCCAACTCAGATGAAACTTGAGGATGAGATGATTCGCGAACGCGCTCGCGAGATCCTGGACCAGTCGGAGTTTCGACAGCAGGAAACCGCCTATGTGCTTCAGAAGTGGTTGAGCCGATTGAGTGACTGGCTGGAAAAGTTTCAGGAGTGGTCTGCAAAACATCCGGTCTACACTTGGATGATCATTATTGGACTGATCATCATTCTGATTTTGCTGATCGTGCACATTGTTTACACGGCCTTCGGTGACAGCTTTGTCAGTTCCAGGTCGAAACTCATGCATTCGGGGAACGACCGTTCACTGGAAGTTCTGGAAGGAAAGGCTGCCAGTTGGAGCGAAGGCCTGGAGAAGGTAACCAGCAAGGGAGGTGTCCAATACGATCGCAAGCTCCACGCCGAGCTCGTCGTCGCCGATCGTCACGATGCCCTCGTGACCTCAGCAAACCTGACGCACTCGGGCCTCCGGATG
>JAUIHU010000315.1 GCA_030432175.1 Verrucomicrobiia bacterium
CTCGGATCTGGACCATTAACGGTGAAATAAATTTCGTGGTCGCTGTTGATTGAAATTGTTTCACCAGAAAAAATTCTACCCCGATCTGGCTGCAGGATGGGGGAAGGAGTGGTGGATAAAAGCCCTTCCTGGCGAAGATGCGACATTAATGTTCCCGGACGTCTGGCGATCCAACTTGGAAAACTGACGTTCAGCCTCGGAATGATACCTCGAATTTCCTGATGGGTCTCTTGGAACAAGTTTGACATCTGAGTGGAATTCAGAGCCCCGTTGCTTTGAATCAAATGCTTTTCTACACGGTCAGCAAATTTCAATCGGAATTCTGGATTTTGCTTCAAGCGTTGATAAAATCGAGCTACGTCTGAGTCTCCATTCAATTCATTGCGGAAAGTATTATGGTTGATTGGATTACTATATCCAAAAGACCACTCTGCGTCCCAAACCAGGTATCTAAATCTCCCGGCATCCCCTGCTGTTCTTTCTCGCGCTATCCGCCAGTTGTTGTGAGGCCAGTCACCGGTCGCGACATAAGCGTTTAACAACAGATAATCAATGAAGTTCTCCAGATCCAACAGTTGATCCACATTTGCATAGCTAGCCGGATCGCTTGGAACTATTTGTTGAATCCGACTGATCAGCGTATTCCAGGCTCGTGTATTACCTTCTCTCAATTCACCAAATTGGGCAATTATATCCCAGTCATCCGAGCCTCCCCACCATGACTGAAGAAAATCACCGTCAATTCGCTCTGTTGGATTGTAATACCCCTGATATGCTCCGTTCAGGAAAAGGTGAGCAAATCGTCCTCGACTTGATACATGTCCCATTTTGTGGAACGTTCGACGCACTAACTCATCTGATATAAACGGGTTCGAATGATCATTCATTCCTGCTCGCAATGAAATTGTATCAAAATCCTGCACCGGTTCATCGTCTCCAAGAAATGGAAATTCAAGTCTTCCCGGACCATACTCACCCCTGAAATAAAGCCGGAACGAGTATTTGCTGAATGGTAACCCTCCGTTCGGAGAGTACCGTTCACGCACGTAATTACCTCCCTGAACCCGAAGTCCACAGTCCACTTGGAATCCTGATTCCCCATCAGCTTGAATCCATTCCGCCGAAACTGGACGTTCCCATTGGATTCCTCGGTGGATGGTATTTCTTGGGTTAGTCTCCATAATACCGGTTCGCCCAAACAAATTGCTGCGATCAGTCACTAAGGAAATCACTGGCAGTGATTTCAATCTGGAATTGGTTCTATAAATATAAGTGTGTGTGGCGACTTTGGAAGGGAGCCGGGCATCGTTGCCATCTATCGAGAATGCCGCTGCTCTGAGGATGGTATTGAATCGAATCTCCAAAGGGCTGTCGTAAACCAAACCGTTGGTTCTGGATGGTTCAGATCCATCCAAGGTGTACTTGATAAAACTTCCAGGCTCGGACGATAAATAAACATCAACAGGGTGATCATAATAACCGCGTTCAGCGCTGAAATGAGGCGTTTCCCATATTCCAAGAAAAGATCCGTTTCCATTGGGTTGCCCAGGACTGGGTGATTCAAAATAACCGTATTCAGCCCCGTCATTAATCAACCCATAACTAATATCCGAACGCTGTTCTGGAAATTCCATGAAATCTACCTGTCTTGGCGGATGTTCGGCGTTCATCAAATAAACAGTTTCTCCACCGGCTCCCAGTTTGAAGTTTGTGTGTAAAGGCAATCCATCAGCTTCTGGTTTCCGGTTTTTCCCTGAAGCGAAAATGATCCTGCGCGCTCCAACAGGCAGCGAAACATCGGGAAAAGTCCACTGACTGGGCAAACCCAAATCATCCGTCAAAGCCCATCCAAGTAAACGCACGGGCGAGTTACCTCGATTCCAGATTTCTATCCAATCCTCAGCGTCTTGTTCCTCATCTGTCAGCCCATTCAAATTAACTGCATTCACCTCACTGATAACGAGATCCGGTAGTTCAAGGTTTTCATCCACTCGATAGTTCCAAGTTACCGAATCAAATCTATTGGGAGGATCAGCCAGGTCTTGAATTGGGCTGGTCTGTTCTCCTCCCAGTGTAACAGCAACCTGATCTTGAAAGCTTTGATCAGCTCCAAATGTAAACACATAAGGCCCTTGTCCTTCTCCTGTCATTTGCAACGAAGCAATGCCATCAATGGTTAAACTTTCTGCAGTTATTCCTGTGACAGATTCATCAAATGCAACCACGATCCGGCTCAGCTGGGAAAGTGAACTGCCTGGGATTGGGTGAATGGCTGCCAGTCTGGGTTTAGATAAATCCTGCACACGATAAATCCAGGGCGTTCCGCTCTGGTCGGCTTCAAACTCATTGGGTGTCGGAGATTCGTCCGTGATTCCATGGGCTGGATCCCAACTAATGACTGAACTAGTAGTTTCAATTCTGGGTAAAACAAATCGAAAAGTTCTTCGGTCGTTTTCTGCAATCACTTCAATAGCCGGTAATTCATTCACCATTAAATCCGTACGGTCGACTCCTCGAACCGGCTCGTTGAATATAACTGTTAATGAATCCAGGGAATCCACCTGACCGGGAGATGGGTCAATGATTTGGATCACAGGTGGTATCTGATCTGGCTGGAACACATCCATTTCCATATCAAACACCAGGTCACTGCTCGTTAATGAAACGTTGAACACCATGACGGCAATGACATTCTCACCTTGATGAAAAAATCGCTCCGGATCTAACAGGTTAAAGGCGGTTAGGGTCACTGGTTCTGGCGCAACGGATGGAGCGGTTTGATTAAACCGCACTGAACCTTCAGGCGCATTTCGCCTAAGCGCCTCGACACCGTTGATCCAGAGAATAAAACCATCATCAACTCTGGAACGCACCGTGACCCGGCTCCAGCGGGATGGATCTTCATTAACCTGCAGGGATTTTCTGAGAAAGAGTGTGGAATAATTGTTCCTCATATCCGGGATTTCGTATCCGGAAGGGAACGCTTCTCCGTAATAAAATGGACTGAACGCAGGCTCCCAGGAGCTATCTGAGAAAGAAACAGTTCTCCAAGCTGTTGTATCCGGGGAAGATGCTTCGGAACGACCTTTGAACAGCTTCCATTCACTTCCACTGGAAAAAAGGTTTTGCGCCGAGGAATCGGAAAAATTCCCGAATGTCAGGGCTACCATTAACCCTAACCATCCTAACCGCAGCCAGTCAGAAAAATATCGGTTAAAAATCATAAAAATCGAGCCACCCCCCCAAAACTTGACGGTTGAATTTTGATTAGGTCAATGGATTGGGTTAAATGATCTTGGACTGATATTACCCGAAAAAATCACTTGTGATAATAAAAAATGTTCACGGGGCGAGTCATCAAAAAGCAATGTTTATCAATTTATCAAAACATGACAAATATCTGACAGCTAAATAAAAGAGATGCGAATGAAGGAAATAAAATCAGCGCCACGGAACACTGGTCCGCTGGCGCTGATTCTTCGTTCTAAATAACTGATAGGGATTTCTTGGATCCTGAAACCCAGCAGCCTCCTTATTACACGCACCCTCCGGTCGGTTCTTCCAGTTTGATGCGGGCGTTCGGGAATGTTTTCTTCATCACTGGTTCAAGTTGCTGAATCGCCTGTTCGATAAACGACTTGTTAGCTGATGCTGTGTCGGGTTTTTTATCATAGACTTGTGTGTACCCAGCAATTCGAAGTGTGCCGTTCATGAAGAACCCCTCCACAACCACATGCCCCGAAACTTTCCATGAGCCTTCCTTGGCAGACAAATCCCAGATATGCAGGTGCGGTTGCAGTGTCACGGTCGCTGTCTCCGGGGCGAGTCCACCGGATTCACTCAATGAAGCCAGTTCATCGAATGTGACCACCAACTCTTCACCAAATGATGTGGCTCCTTTTTCAATACCGTACAAATCAGCGTTCAGCTTGGAAACCGATGGTCTCATCATCGGGAAGAAAATAACGTCGTCGATGTTTTCCTGCTCAGTGAAGATCATCGCCATCCGCTCGAGTCCTGGTCCGATACCTGTAGTTGGCGGCATTCCATATTCCAAAGCTTCGATGAAGTCGAAATCCAGCGCGTGGAAATCACCACTTTCCTTTTCTTCGGGCTTGTAGTTTTTACGCCAGGTGTCGAGGAGATGTTTCGGATCGTTCTGCTCGGACCAGTTGTCGCCGCATTCCATTCCTGCAATAAAGATTTCAAATCGTTCCACAAACCTCGGATCGGACTCCATCGGCTTGGCCAATGGTGAGATTTCAACCGGGTGACCATACACCAGAGTGGGCTGAATCAGAGTGGGTTCCACCTTTTCTTCAAAGGCCAAAACCATTGCTTCCCCAACACTGGGAGCCACTTCATGAACGCCCAATTCTTTCAACTTGCTGTTGGCTTCTTCCACATCACTGATGTTTCTGAAATCCATCCCGGTCTGTTCCTGAACCAGATCCGCCATGAAAGCGCGTTTCCATTTTGGTTCAAAATCAACTTCATGCTCTCCAACCTTGAAAACCGTTCGGCCGAATACCGTCTTCGCGACATGGCGAAACATGGATTCCACGAGTTCCATGTTGTATTCGTAGTTCTCATAAGCTGTCATGGTTTCAACCATCGAAAACTCCGGATGGTGGCTCTTATCGATCCCCTCGTTTCGGAAGTAACGTCCGATTGTATAAACCTTGTCGTAACCAGCAGTGATGAGGCGTTTGAGGTAAAGCTCGTGGGAGATCGCCAGGTACATGTCACAGCCCAGATCATTCACGTGGGTTTTGAACGGCTTGGCGGTGCCGCCGCCGTATTGGGGTTGAATGACTGGAGTGTTGAATTCCAAAAAACCGCGTTCATTCAAAAACTTTCGGATCGCTGCCACCATCAGGGTGATTTTTTCGTACCGATCCTGGCTCTCTTTGTTCAGAATGATATCCAGGTATCTTTTCCGCAAAATTTGTTCGCGGTCCTTGAGCCCAAACCATTGATCGGGCAGAGGCCGCATCGATTTGGACAAGATCCTCAGTCGTTCAACGCGAATCGAGATTTCCCCACGTTGCGTGCGGAAGATCGCGCCTTCGGCTTCAACCAGATCACCAACATCCATCAGGCTTAAGTCCGGATATCCAACGCAACTCTTCTCAGGATTGGTGGCTTCCAGGGATTTTTTTTGGACAAACAATTGGATCCGTCCAGTCTGGTCCTGAATGGTTCCAAAGCTCAGTCCGCCTTGCTTGCGCCATGACACCAGTCGCCCAGCGACAACTGCAGGTTGTTCGATGAGGTTGTCAAAATCGTCTTTGATCGGCTGCGCGTAGTGGGTGCGGTGGCTTTTGGACGGGAACGGATTGATGCCCAAAGCGCGGAGCTTCTCAATTTTTTCCAGTCGGAAGTTTCTTATTTCAATCAGCGGATTGGATGCCATGGATGGATCAGGTCAGTCGGGTCTTTCAGGGTCGTCTCGATATAAACAGAACAGCCGGGGAACTCCCCCGGCCGCGTTTCATTGATTAAGATTCAATGGAGTCGTTTGGGAGTGTCTGTTAGGTTCAGACTTTGAACTTGCCACCGTAAACGGCGTTTTTACCGAGAATCTCTTCGATCCGCAGCAACTGGTTGTATTTCGCAGTACGATCACTGCGGCTCAGGGAACCGGTCTTGATCTGACCAGCGTTGGTAGCAACAGAGATGTCAGCAATCGTGGCGTCTTCAGTTTCACCGGAGCGGTGGCTGATAACAGCTGTGTATCCGTTGGTTTGAGCCAGCTCAACAGCATCAAGTGTTTCGGTCAGTGATCCGATCTGGTTCACTTTCACCAGAATAGAATTACCCACACCAAGGTCGATTCCTTTTTGCAGGAACTTGGTGTTGGTCACGAAAAGATCGTCACCCACCA
>JAUIHU010000316.1 GCA_030432175.1 Verrucomicrobiia bacterium
TTTATTGTCCGTTGTGTAAGCTATCTTCTCTCAGATCTTCTGTGTCACTGTTGTTCAGATCGACCATTTCGTTTTGCTCCAGATCGTATCGTGGACGTTGTCCATAAACGGTGACGTATTCCAGGATTCCGAAATCGAGTTCGCCGTCCTGATCATCATCCGGCGGATTCAATGCGCCATCATTTTCAAAAGGATCCAAAATGCCATTTCTGTTCGTATCTTCACCCAAAAGAACTTCCGTTGACGCGCCAGCCAGAAGGAATAATTCTTCCACGGATTCAAACGGAGCATTCTTTGCTTCATAGGACGGTTCACGGAGCAGGTAGGTTTCGGACTCGGCGCCATTCTCTGACATTTCATCATCTTCATCCCGCCAGTCGATAATGGCCGCTGCGAGTTCGACAGGCATATTCGGTAATTCCTGAAGCATTTCGAGCGTTGCGCTGTTCAGACTCAACTTGGCTGACTCATCAATTAATCCGAATACCGGTATGGTCGGACGTGTGTCTGCGGTATCTCTGCCAATTGCCCAGACCATGGCGTCTCCAACTAGCCACGGTTCGGTGCGTGAACTGATTTCACCAATCGGATCCAACGTATCAACCTGATTTGTCAAAGCTACCTTGACGTACCTTGCAACACCTTCGATCGCGCGATCCGCCTGAACCGAGGTCATTCTGTTTTCGGCAGACAAGTACTCGAAAAACATCGAATGAGAAAAATACAAAGTCACCGTCACCAAACCGAAAACGATCCACAAAACCAGGATCAATACGCTGCCTTTTCGAGAAAAGTGCGATGGTTGATTGAAATCATTTTGGAGATGGATTGTATTCATCTGTTGGACTGGTTCAGAATTCTCCCGCCTCTTCCTCATCCTCCGAGAGGTCCTGTTTGTATTCGGTTAACACCGGAATGACCCATTCGGCTGGTTTCCTTGAACGAGCCAAAGTGGGACGGAGCTGTCCGTTGGGGCCCAACGGTTCGGCGTAAATGATGCGGATACGGACTGCGGTGGGGAGATTGGTGGATTGGGTTTCGGAATCCCAGGAGTCCTGCCAGGATTCGCCGTCGCAGAGTTGCACCTGAAAAGATTCCACATTTTCAAGCATAGGTTGGTAATCAAGTTGAGCGTCTGAGATCGCCAGGGGATTGGAAGTGACCAGCCGATACAAGGTTCTTCCAGTCTGTGTTGTAAGTTGATTGAGATTAATACTTTGATTTCCATTTCCAGACTGCATGGCGCTCAGCATGCCTGAGCTGTATGCAAGTGAGGCATCGTCCAGATAATACTCGACCTTTTGCAAATCAGACTGATTCCCTCCCTGCGCTGGGCGGCCTGTGGTTGAAATAATTTCCAGGCGATCGGACCGGGTCTGACTGCCTCCTGAAGATTCACTGTAAAGTTCGGAGGTCATGGCGCCTGGACCAAATATGATTCCCTGCAAATCCTGACGGAAGAATCGTTCTGCATATTCTTCGGGAATTCTTTGATCAATGCGGTCCTGAGTTTTTTCACGCAGCGAGAGCGCATTGTGAAAAACCATGTTCGTTGCCAACAACACCAATGAAAAAATGATTAGCCCGACCAACAATTCCAGCAAAGTAAAAGCAGTCAGGCGCGAACTTCGATCCGCTGCATACTTGCGCTGATTGTGATGTTGTAAATCAGGTTGAAATCTCATGGGTGTGTGAAACGAAAAGTCAAAGCAAGATCATTCCTGCGAAACCAAGGTTGCCAGTCGAACCTGATAAGTCTGTCCCTGCGCCTGGTAAGTAGCAATGTAAATGACTTCCTGCATGGTTCCATCAAACCATCCCAGTGTCTCTGTCTGCCATTGGTAATCCGGATAATCCGGAGCGAAAGTTCCCGCTGAGGATCCAGTCAGTAACTCACCGGTTGCGGCGCGTTCGTTCATCAGGTTGTTTAACAATCGCGTTGCTATCAGCTTGCGTTCAGCGACTACTGCGGAGCGGTTGGCCAAGGCCAGTCCTTGCAAGGCCACGGGAAGCACAATGGCTAAAAATAATAGCGCTGCGAGACTTTCCACGAGTGTGAATCCACTCCGACTTCCTGAACTGGAAACATATTGTTGACGAAATGTTTTCACAGGTTTGGTCTCAGCGAATCGGTTGAGAGGATGCGTTATATATGGGAGTGGTTCGCTGAATCTCATAAATGTCCTTGGTCGGAGAACGTGTCACCCAGATAAAGTCTTCGGTTGGATTCACCGAGCGAACAAACTGAATGGTTTGGGTCGAACCCGGGTCAATGGAACCATCGGGTAAAAATCGAATCAAATACCTGGCGGTTGCCTGGTCGATTTCGTTGGGATTGACTGCCATCATTATCTCGCTTTTTAGACTGTACAGCGCTCGAGGATCCAGCGTTTCCATACTGTCCTGGACCCCACGTTGCTGGAATGGGTTTTGAACAATAAATCCATAACGGCTGGCCTCCGGTTCGATCCAGATCGTAACAGGAAACCCGGAAGCAATGGCCTGACGCTGAGCATGCAAAGTGACTGCCTGAAACCGTCTCGCCTCTTCTGTGACGTAGCGACTCTGAAAGAAACGAGACAGGTTCGGCGCTGCCAATGCCAGGACTCCGGCCAGAAGAAACATCACCACAATCAGTTCCACTAAAGTGAAACCAGAACCATTTCGTTTTGCGTTGTGGCGCTGTGTCAGCTGCATACATTTGGATTCTCTGAAAATTGGACAATCACTTGACATCCATATTGTGTTGTTCAATCACACTACTGATTAGTCGCTTCCCAGTTAGTGATATCATCTCCGCCGCCTGCTTTTCCGTCGGGCCCCATGGACATCAGGTCATAACCATTTTGGTTATTCTTACCGGGGTAAGTGTAGACATAAGCATTGCCCCAGGGATCAGTCGGCACGCCTTTTTTCATGTAAGGACCTTTCCAGTCCTGAGCATTGTTGGGTTGGGTCACCAGCGCTGTCAGACCGTCGCTGGAGTTCGGATAAAATCCGTTGTCGATTTCAAAGGAATCCAGCGAGGTTTCGAGGTTGGCGATTTGTGTCTGAGCGGCGGTGATTTTTGCCTGCTGGGTCCGTCCGGCGAACTTGGGAATCACAACAGCGGCGAGCGTTGCCAGAATGACCAGCACGAGCAGCATTTCCACCAGTGTAAAACCGGAACGCCTTTGGTTACGAATAGAGATATTTGATGTCAGCTTGAGTTTCATAGTTTTCGTTTTCTAGGTTTGGTTGAAGAAAGTTCAACAAGTGAATCGTTTCGTTTCTTTATTTAATATAATCCTGAATCGTAAAGATCGGAATCACCATCCCAATGAAAATGATCCCAATAAAACCGGCGATGAAAAACAACATCAACGGTTCCATCAAAGCGACCGAAGAACGCAGGCTTTGGTCCAGGTCGGATTCTGTGACGCCTGCGATTCGCATCAATTCTTCATCCAATCGACCGCTCTCTTCAGCGACGGTAATCATTTCCAATGTGGAACCAGCAAACAATGTCCGACATTCACCGAGGCTGCGCGCCAATGAATCCCCTTTCTTCACTCGCTCCACCGAACTGGCAATGGCGTCCACGAGGATCTGATTTCCTATAGATCTCCGAGCCACATTCAATCCGCTGATCAATGGCACACCTGCATGAAGCAGAGATCCAAGCATCCGACAGAAACGGGCCATCGCAAATTTGGCGGTGAGTGGTCCAACGACTGGCATCCGCAAAAGCGCATTCTCATACTTTCGTTTACCGACATCGCTCACCAACCAGGCGCGTCCAAAATAATAGGCGGCTCCGATTCCAAGTAATACTATCCAACCGTAGGACTGACAAAACTCACTGATTCCTACAATCACTTGTGTCAGCCAGGGCAAGTCCGCTCCAAATCCTTCAAAGAGCGTTTTAAATCGCGGGATAAAGAAAACCATCAGAAACACCAAAACTGCAACCGCCAGAAACAGCAGCACCACTGGGTAAATCAAAGCCGCAGAAACCTTCCCTCGTAGTTCCTTGTCCCGCGCCTGAAAGTCGGCGATTTGCGCTAGCACGAGATCGAGAAACCCTCCAGCCTCTCCAGCTTCAACCATTGCCACGTATACTTTTGGAAATGTTTCCGGGGACTGCGCCATAGCGTCAGCCAAAGCCATTCCATCCACGACTCGATCATGGATCTTTTGCCATTGTTCTTTGCTGGTTGGGTTAGAAGCTTCGCGAGTCAGTATCACCAGAGCGCGACTCAGCGGAACTCCGGCGGAGAGTAAGCTTGAAAGCAAACGAGTAAAATTTTCGAGTTCACGAAAGGAAACTTTGCTGCCACCCAGAGAAAATGATTTTGCTTTTGAAGCATTCCCGCTGCCATCAGCGCCTTCCTGAATCTGGATCGGTTTCAGTCCAAGCGCTTCCATATTTTTGAAAGCCTCAGAACGGTTGGATGCATCCAACGCGCCAGTGACAATTTTGCCGGTGGCTGTTTGAAGGGCTTTATACTGAAAATTTGCCATGAACTGAATTGGGTAGTGATCCCTGCCTGTTTATCAAAATTAAAACTCACCCGCGCTACCGTCGTCTTTCGTGACTCGCAACGCTTCATCGACTGTCGTGACTCCCTGTCGAACCCGACGAAGTCCGTCTTCAAAAAGCGTGTTCATTCCGTCAGCACGCGCCAGATCTTTGAGTTCCCCGCTGGAAGCGCCCTGCAACAACTTCTGACGGACTTTCTGACTCATTCGCATCATTTCAAAAACAGCGCGTCGTCCATGATAACCGGTATTCCGGCATTCCCCACAACCGACTGCTTTATAAAAAACCTCGGACTCCGGAATGTTCCATTGACGTTTAAACTCTAATGTTTTGACAGAATCGTCCGGTTGTTTGCAATGACTGCACAAGGCGCGAACCAAACGTTGCGCCAAAACTCCTTCGAGCGAAGACGCCACCAGGTAAGGTTCAATCCCCATGTCAATCAATCGCGTCAAAGCGCCGGGAGCGTCATTTGTGTGTAATGTTGAGAAAACCATGTGACCGGTGAGCGATGCCTGCACGGCAATACGAGCCGTTTCTTCATCTCGAATCTCACCTACAAGCACCACGTCCGGATCATGACGCAGGATCGCTCGGAGTCCACGAGCAAAGGTCAAACCGGATTTATCGGAGACCTGGATCTGGTTGATCCCTTTGATCTGATATTCCACCGGATCTTCCACGGTGATGATCTTCCGGATCGAGTCGTTGATTTCACTAAGAGCTGTGTAAAGAGTGGTCGTTTTTCCACTTCCTGTTGGGCCGGTCACCAGAAAAATCCCGTGCGGTTGCCCCAGAATCCAGCGGAACATTTTCAATTCTCTGTCCGCCAATCCCATTTGGTCCAGGCCAATGATCCCGGCGTCCTGTCGCAGCAACCGCATCACCACCGCTTCACCGTGAAGCATCGGAATGATGGAAACACGCACATCGACTTCAGCGCCTTGAACTCTCAGTTTGATTCTTCCATCCTGAGGTAATCGTTTTTCAGCAATGTTCAGGTGACTGAGAATTTTGACCCGTGAAACAATGGCGGGTTGAAATCGTTTAATCTGAGCGGGGACCGGCGCTTCTTGAAGAGTTCCGTCAATTCGGTATCGGATTCGCAACTCATCCTCAAAAGGTTCCAGGTGAACGTCAGTTGCGCGAAGGTCAATAGCGTCCGCCAGAATCTGGTTCACAAACCGGATAATCGACGCATCCTCCGCCGCCTTATCCAAATCTCCATCATCTGCATCCTCATCATCCAGGACCTGAAAGTTGACGTCATCCTTCAGTGTATCCAGTGTATCCGCTCCGACCCCAAGCCGTTTTTTGATTTCACGCTGGATGGATTCCGACGGAGCCAGGATGGGTTTGAA
>JAUIHU010000317.1 GCA_030432175.1 Verrucomicrobiia bacterium
CGAATATGATTGGAAGCGCCATCGGTGTAGGAGTAGGAAACATAAGGAGTCGTGCTTGTGTTTACATTAACACTCCCAGGTTCAACTGCAAGTCCTCATTAAGTTGCAACCATCTTTGAAAATCTTTGACACCCAAAAAATGTAACCTGGGAATAGTTTGAATCCTAGCGGGATTCTGCAGCAAAGCCCAGGGTTGCGCGGCAAGCGCTACCCTGGGTTACAGATTAAAACCAAAATCAACTCTGTAGGAGTTGTGGACGCTTACATTTCAATTTAAGAACATCCGCTGAACTGCATGGTTTGACGGAGTTGACGGCATTTTTTAGATGGCGCAACTCCTACAGAGTTGTGGAAATTTGGGCGCATTAACCCAGGGTAGCGCTGGGCGCGCAACCCTGGGCTGTGTTACGGAATCCCGTTGGGATTCAGCACAGGTTACATTCACAGACTGACTGGATTCATCTTTCCTGACGCATGTGTCGGGTAGAGGCTCGTCATATTCATAACGCCGAAGAGCTTTTACAAAGATGGACAGATGCATTGCTAAACTGATTCATTCTAAAAACTCCGTAATTCGTCCGAACTCATGGCGCCAATTTTACGTTTGAAAAAATCCCTGATAGTTCGGTAATCGTACACGCCATGCGGAGTAAGGAATAAACATTATGTATTTCACCCTTTATTTGCCCTACATTGATTGGATTAAGATAGACAATTCGATTTGATTTCGAACATAAAACAGCATGAAATCCCTCCAGAATGCGCTCCTTCTGTTGTGCTACATCGCAGCATCATACGCGACCATTGCTGATGAAACCGACACACCCACTCCGGTGCGTGTCTTCATCTTCGCCGGTCAATCCAATATGGTTGGATCGGATTCCAAAGTTCAGGACATCCAGAATTTCCCACCTTTCATCGGACTCGACCAGCCTCAGTCCAAGGTGAAGTTTTCCTATTGCATCGGACGCGAAAACAAAATGCGATCCAATGGTTGGGTGGACTTGGAGCCGGTCGACAATGTCGTTGGACCGGAACTCAGTTTCGCGCGAGAAGTCAGCCAACACATTGACGCGCCCATAGCGATCATCAAGTGCGCGGCTGGAGGAACGCATCTGGGCGGTGACTGGAATCCGGACGATCCACAGGGCTTCAAAATGTACCCTTTGGCATTAGAACTGGTTCGGGAATCGTTGAAGGAGCTGGAAGAACAAGGGATCCCTTACCAGGTGGAAGGGTTCATGTGGCACCAGGGCGAGAACGATATGTTCAATGAAACCTACCGACTCAACTATGGTCCCAACCTGGTCAATTTCATAAACAGCTGGCGGCGGGAATTGAACTTACCAAAACTCAAGTTCTACATAGGGGAACTCTGTACCAAGACCATCTGGGGAATGGATCTCCGCCCCTGGATGTACGATATCAGCATCGGGCAAAAGGAAGTCTGCGCAGTAGACCGATTGGCCGACTATATTCCCACCTCACATGTCGGTGTGGAAATCGGTGGAGGTGTTGGATTGCATTACCATTATGGAACATTGGGACAATTGGAGCACGGTGTGAACTATGCTCAGGCTTACCTCAAAACCATCGGGGAATGGATTCCCTCAACTCGTCCATTAAAAAAATGGCCTTACCCGGCCGGGGAAAAGATCCAGCTCTACATTCTTGCCGGACATCGCAACATGGAAGGAGAACGCTGTTTTACTCAGGACCTGGAAAAGCTCAACCGCCAAGACCTGTTGAATGATCAACCTCAAATTGCCTACCGCTATCAAATCGGTGGCGGTGTCAAACAATCCGATGAATGGGAACCACTCGGCCCTGCAGGTTATTACGATACCTTTGGACCCGAAGTCAGCTTTGGAGCTGCTTTAAATCAGACAGTCGATTGCTCCCAACGCATAGCCATCGCAAAATTCACCCATAGCGGATCTCAGATGAACGATTGGACTCCTGAAGGATCCGTCGCCAAAAGCAGACACATTTACCCAAAATTCATCCAATTCATTCGGGAATCCGTTCAGTCCCTGGAAGCCAAAGGACATGAAGTGGAAGTCCGAGCTGTCCTTTATCACATTGGAGAAAATGAAATGTCGATGCCTCCTTACCGGCAAAAGGCTGCTCAGTGGGTTGAGTCAATGATCCAGCAAAGCAGAGAAGACCTGGAAATGCCGGAGTTAAAGTGGCTTCTTTCACAACAACCTCCAACCGACCATGAAAACGTCAATCGTATTGATGTGGGCGCCGATTTCAAAAACCTGACTGAGAATGATCCACTCACAGAATGGCTCTACCTGAACGAGCTGCCGCCGCAACCCAAACAACTGGTCCTGAACACGGAGGGAATTATTTATCTCGGGGAGAAGTTGGCTGGTTGGGTTTTGGAAATGAAAAGATGATAAGGCGATAACAACAAGCCCATTAATGTGGGTTCCAATACTTGCCTGTAATGAAATTCTGTATCAAAATATCTAACAATGAAAACGACCTTAGACATTCCTGACAATATCTTCGAAAGAACGAGAATCGCTGCAGAACAAAGACAGACGACCTGCAGGGATCTTATCATTCAGGGACTGGAAATGATCCTTCGCGATGACGCCAAAGTCCCATCTCCTAAAGCTGCTGACGCTCTAGAACGTCTTCAAAAAGGATATCATTTAGGGAATTCACCTCTCAACCGAGAAAAAAACCATGCCCGTTGATTTTTTTCTAGATACGAATATTTTGCTTTATGGCTATGATCTGGATTCATTAGAAAAGCGCCAAATTGCTCAACCTATCATTGAACAGGCATGGCTCCAACCTGGTTCAACTGCTATTAGCGTGCAGGTACTGCAAGAATTTTTCGTCAACTTTATCCGTAAAGGCCAAAGCGCTATAGAGGCCAGAAATCTTATTGAAGATTTCTCAATATGGCCTGTCGTCGACAACTCAATGGATCTGTTTAAAAATGGTCTAATTTTTCAGGATAGATATAACCTATCTCTTTGGGATGCCATGATTACTGCTGCAGCCAATGCAACAGCAGCTAAAATAATTCTCACAGAGGATCTTAATCATGGACAAATCTATGGGAATGTTGAAGCTGTAAACCCATTCCGAAATCCATGATTGTGTTGTTGAGCACAAAAAACTGTACCCGGGAAATAGAAATAGTTTGAATCCCAACGGGATTCAACCCAGGTTACATTTAGAGTTTGACTGGATTCACCTTTCTTGACGAATGTGTCGGGTAAACGCTTGTCGCATTAATGATCGATCACTGGCTACATACTAGAAAGGGACAATAATCCCTTCAGATTCAGCCAGTTTTTTTTGATTTGCATCGAATGTAAGGAAAATTTCTGAGCTGAGATGAACTGCTGTAGCAACGTGCAAAATATCAGCTAAACGATGCCCTTCATTGATAGTATGCTTGGAACTCATCATTTCAGCTCTATAGTGGACATCAGCCCAGTCAATTGGAACAACAGCCAATAAACCTGAAGCTAAATCACTTTGTAAATTGCGTAGCATCTGGAATCCTTCTTTTTCCGAAAAGCCCTTATTTCGATCATTCTTGTGCAGTCTGATTTGCAGTCGAACGGATTGCCGAAATTCTAACATCAAAAGGCTGGAAACTCGCATCGGAGGTTCAACCTCTTTCATGAAATCATCCGCTTGCTTTGAATTACACTGATTCCTGTATAGCGCGCAAATAAATGAAGTATCAGGAAAAATTTTCATCCCTCTTCTCCTTCAAGCTCTGCAGCTCTCATTGCTTGCACTTCCTCTTCGCTGAAAACTTTTTCACCCCAAATAGATTTTCTTCTGGACTCGAAGTCAGGAAAAGCTAGATGAGAATTCTCTTTATCTTTCCAGCCAGTCAAAGACGCAATGGGCTTTCCTCTTTTCTCGATCAAAATTTCCTCTCCCTCAGCTAACCAAACTTCAATTCTGGAAAAAGAATTTCGAAGATCTCTCACAGTCACTGTTTTCATGTGGACAAAATATGTCCACATAAGCCCGAATGCAATAAAAACCCGAAGATCTTCAGAAAGACGCTTCGGGCTCCAGAATAAAATTTATTCTTTTTATCACTGCAGCTTTTTAAACTTCACTGATGCTTCATCCCCTTCTTTGGTGATGTTCAACCCGATCCAGTGCCCGCCTGCTGAGTGAGAAGGAAATCCACAGGCAATGGCATATTCCCCGACATCATCTGTAACAAAGGTAAACTTCTCATCCTTGACCAAACCCTTCAACGGATCCTTCGTGGAAGCCCCTTCAAAATAAGGTTCTCCTACCTGCAGCTTCCGGGTCATGTATTTTTCAACAACCACAGCGCTGTGCGGAACCGGACTGGCGTTCTTAAAGTGAATCGTGATTTCCCATCCCATAGGGACAGTATAAACCGCGCTCCCTTTAAAGTGCCCATTGAAATTCATTCCGTAGTTCGCGTCGTTATAAGTCGCGGTCACCGGAATGAATACCTTTTTGGCTTCCTTGTCCACCTTGATGAACTTGTCCACATCTTCCGGTCCGGGCGATGGAATCTTTTTACCGGTCACCGGATGGTCGTGATGTTCATCATGAGCTGCCTCCTGCGCCAACCCACTGAATGCCAGCCCACTGGCGAAAAGCAGGCTGAGCAGGATTGTTAAGGAATGGAATCTAAAATGGGTCATATTGGAATAGACGTTCTCAGTAGCAACTTATTCGGTAGAACTTCTCAGTCCAAAGGAACCGTTTCCGCGCCTTCTGCCACTTTACTTTTTTCCACCAACCTCCAAAGAGCGCCAGGTTCGCTGTCGTAGGGATTCACTGGCCCCCCATAGTTGGCTGTGGCGGAAGTCACATAGAGAGTTCCGTCTTCGTCTTCTCCAGCCCCGGTTGGGCGGACCTGAGTGTCCAACATTTCCTGCATTTGCCATTGTCCGTTGGAATCCCGCTCCATGCCCCAGATCTTGCCAGATCCCCAGTCTGCCACGAAGTAAACCCCTTTCATGGAGCAGTATTTGTCTCCACGATAGACGCCGATGCCGATAACACAAATTCCATCAGAAACGTGAGAGTATTCACCAATCGGCATCACACCCACTTTTGGCGCATCCTTGGCAGAAATCGGAAACGGATGTGTGCCGCACATGAATTTCCATCCATAGTTCTCTCCACCTTTGCTGGAGGCCGGCTGAAAGTCGATTTCCTCCCAATGGTTTTGTCCAACGTCCGCAATATACAGATCGCCAGTCTCGGCATCGAAGGTCATCTTCACCGGATTCCGAACGCCGTAAGCCCAGATTTCAGGACGGGCATTCGGGTGGATCTGCGCAAATCGTTCTTCGGAAACTCCAAACAACACCATTTGTTGTAATGGTGTTACAAATGGGTTGTCTTTGGGAATGCCATAACCACGATCTGCGGTTTGTACGTTGACATCAATTCTTAAAACTTTTGCCAGCAATGTGCTCAGGTCCTGTCCGGCTCCCAGCACATCGCCTTCCCATCCACCATCTCCACTGCCAATGTACAAATATCCGTCCGGACCAAACACCAGTTCTCCGCCGTTATGGTTGGCGTAAGGTTGTTCGATTTGCATCACGACCCTTGCGGAATCCATGTCAGCGCGGTTCGGATTGCTTTCAGAAACTTTGTATTCAACAATAAAAGAATCTCCGTTGAACCACATGTCAGAGTAGTGAACGTAGAACTTCCCATTGCTGGTAAAATCAGGGTGAAACTCCATGTCGTATAATCCCTGTTCCAGAAACGAACTGACGACGGTGTCCTTGATATCCAGAAACGGACGTCGCATCACATTGCCATCCTTGTCCACAATCTTAATGACACCCGGACGTTCCACAACAAACAGTCTGCCA
>JAUIHU010000318.1 GCA_030432175.1 Verrucomicrobiia bacterium
TTCTACTGCGCTCCATTTGGAGTAATTCTTCAGAATGGCTGCCGGCGTGCCTGCGTCGTCATAATCACCCAAAGCACGCAATGCTTCTCTCCTCAGTGATTCTTCTCCTAGTAATTCTTGTAGCGTTGATGCCAGTTTCGGATCTTTCGCAGCCCTCAATGCATCCAATGCTGCTCTGCGACTGCTGAGTGTGGCGTCTGGACTGGAAAGCGTCTTCCTCAGTTTAGCCAATGCCTCTTCACTTCCAAAGGTGAGAGACAGGGAAGATGTGAGCGAGCGAACTCGTTCGTTTTTACTTTGGGCAAGCTCAGCTGCCACTGCAGGCCAGGAAGGTGGAAGCGGAGCAGATCTCTGACCTTTGAGCGCCTCGACAATACCTTCCAGAATAGCCAGTCTTTGAGCTGAATCATCGGTTTTACCCAATCCGGCAACCAATGTATCTATGGCTTCTGGTGTTCCTATGGCAGCAATCCTCCTCGCCATGAATTCCAGGTTGCGATCCAGTTTGGAACTCAACGCCAGCTCCAACGCCCGAGGCGCATTTTGCGTGGCTAACGGCTCAGTGGCGTACCAGGCCATCAACGGGATATTATGATCTCCCTGATCTTCAGCGTGTCCGTGAAGTCCTGCCAGCACATCCCAGCGATTCTCCAATGACACACGCTGCATCGCAGAAATCAAACTCAGCCGTACAGAAGCTTCCTGTTCCTCTCTCGCCAGTCTTGAAAACTCAGCAAGCGCCGATGATCCCGGATCTCCAGATTCTACAAGTAATCGAATCGCCCATGAACGCACCGGAGCAGCGGCATCCCGAAGTAATTCCACCAACAACGCTTCATCGGTCCCGTGTGTGACGTGCAATGCCCACAAAGCCCGCAATCGTTTGCGAGCTTCAGGATGCGTCTGAAGGATGTACTTCAGTTGATTGTGAACTTTCGGATCCGGCCCACGCTCCATCAGTATTCGGCGAGCGTGACGCACATACCATTCCTGGTCACTGAGCTGATATTCCACCAACTCGGCGCTGCTGGCGGTTTTCAGATTTAATCCAACAGTGTCGGTGTCATTTTCATGCACCACTTTATAAATTCTGCCATTGGAACGATCATGCCCGTCTTCGTTTCCGTGGTGGCACTGGTTCATGTCGTACCAGTCAATGAAGTAAACAGAACCGCTCGGACCATAAGTCAGGTAAATGATTTGCGAAGCTTTATCATTAGCCAGCAGGAAATCTTTCTCATGCCGTCCGACATATCCGGATCCGGAAGCTTCCGGCCGATCGACATTGATCCGCGCTCCATGAATGTTGTTCATGAACAGACTGTTCCGGTATTTCTCCGGCCAGGTTCCGCCCAGGTAAACCATAGCTCCAGCGTGAGCGTGTCCACCTCCAGCTGAGTCAGATCGGTTGTTACCGGCGTGCGGTCCGCGATTTCCCACGTAGTGCAGGTGGTCAGCGATGGTTTTAATGTCATCGTAAATGTAAGGATTGAAATGCCGTCCGCCCTGACGCTGGTATCGTCCACCTTGAATCATGTGATACAGGTGCGGAATCACGCAGGCGGTAATGAAGCAATCCCCAAAGTCATTAAAGTCGACTCCCCAGGGATTGCTGGTTCCCCTGGCAAAAACTTCAAATTCGTGACGTGTCGGGTGATATCTCCAGACGCCGGCATTCAAAGGAATCCGTTCAGCATCAGGAGTTCCAGGCTTTCCCACGCGTGAATGGGTAAAAACTCCATGACATCCATACAACCAGCCATCAGGTCCCCAGATAAATGCGTTCAATGTTTCGTGCGTGTCCTGATAACCCCAACCGTCCAGGAGGATTTGCGGTTCGCTGTCTGGACGATCATCGGCATCACGATCCGGAATGAACATGAAATAAGGCGCAGCGCCAACCCAGACTCCACCAAAACCAACCTGGATTCCACTGACCAGGTTCAACCCTTCCATGAAGACTTTGCGTGAATCAAATTCTCCGTCTTTATCTGCGTCTTCGAAAATAAGAATGCGGTCCTTTCCCTGCCCTTCCGGCTCACGCTGTGGATAAGAATAGGCTTCGACGACCCAGATGCGTTCGCGGTCGTCGATCGCAAAGGCAATCGGCTGCCGGACATCGGGTTCAGCGGCGAATAACTTGACGTCAAATCCTTCAGGAACTGTCACCGCTTCCAATGCTGTTTGCGGATCCGTCCCACTGTGCTTGTATTCATCAACCGGGAAAGCAAGTGGTGATTTGTTCGCTTTCGGATCCAACTCATTGTCAAACTTGGGTCGAGTCGCATGAAACTTGAAATCATCATAGTTGATATGCCCCCAGTGACCTGTTTGCCGATCCACAACCCGAATAAAAATCTCTTTGCCAATGCGATCCGTCAGATCGACAACCACAGGTCTCAAAGCTTCGTTCTCATAACCGGAGACTTTGAAGAATGCTTCTGAGGCTCCTTTTTCAACTAATTCAACGCGTGTATTCTCATGCGGACCGCCCCCAACCAGAAAGCTGGCAAACGGATGGGTGACGCGGAAACCGGCAGAGATCAGGATCCCCATCGGATCATCCCCTTTGACCTCATATCCCCCCAACCAGAAGCCACCATCATGAGCGCTGGTCATGTCAGCGCGTCGTGCTGAAACCGTGTCTCCACGCATCGGCTGCCCTTCCCAGGCGCTGCCGCTGGTAGCGGTCCAGTCTGTCAAATCACCCAACTCAAACCCAAGATTCAACTCACGCCCCTCGCTGTTCTTAGGAACAATGCCTTCACGGGTTGGAGCGACGGCGGCCTGCTTTTCCTGTTTCTTGGGTTGAGCTGCTTCCCACTCTTCTTTGGAAACCTTTTTAGGATCCTGAATAAAAATGTAGGTCCCTTTCTTGTTCCCGATCACCACATCCGGCCAACGATCTCCATTGATCCTCGCCGCCAGTACCTGCGTTCCAACACCGCTGTCATCATCGATCAGGTGCGGGATGTATTCCACCGCTCCGTCATCGCTGCGTTGCAACTCAAACCAATAAAGCACCGGAGCATTCTTCGGCTCAGGGTCACCGTTGGGGCCGTGAGCCCAGTACCGCTTGCCAGTGACGATATCCAATAATCCATCCTGGTTAATATCGGCCAGATCTACGGCATGAAGCTGAGAGAAAGACACGCCGTACTCATTCGGTTCAGCCCGACCTTCCAGGATGATTTGCGGCTCGAAAGTAATTCCACCGTCCTCAGTCGGCTTGTTTTCATACCAGGCCAGTCCGTAACCGTGGGCCGCCAGAGAAGTGATCACATCATTGTCTCCATCCCCATCCACGTCGTAAGCAAACATGTGCGCCCCACCTGGACCGCTGAATTTGAAGTCGTGCTTTTTCCAGATGGGAGAGCCTTCCTCCGTTCCGGGATTTTCCCACCATCCATCTTTTTCCAGCAGGTCCACACGTCCGTCCCGGTTCACATCTCCCGTTCCGATTCCGTGAGTAAACCGTTGCCAGGGTCCCTTGGGAGTGATTCGATGGAAATCCCACTCGGCTTCCGGGTTGGAAGGATCATAAGTTGCGTAACCGAAATAGCCTCCGCTGTTACAAACCAGATCGAGTCGCCCGTCGTTGTTCATATCAACGAGCATTGGGGATTCATTGTCGGTGACTGAAAGAGCGACAAATTTCTCCCATAATCCTTCCTGGTTTTTGGGGTTCTTAAACCAGAGTGTTTCTTTCCCTGGAAACCCAATGATCACAATATCCTGCCATCCGTCGGCGTTAATATCTTCTCCATAAGCAGTGAAGTTGTTGGAATATCCGAGTGGATCATAAGCTTTGTCATCGGAGTATCGATGAACGGTCTTGAAGTCGGGGCCTTCGTACCAAAAAGGACCAGAGACCAAGTCATTGACACCGTCCCGATTAAAGTCCCCAAACCCGGCGCCTTCGCTATAAAACTTTTCTTCCAGGTGAGTTTTCGAGAACTCATGAATGTAATAATCCTGTCCGGAAACCATCATTGGGACAGACAGCGACAGCGCTGCCGGGATCCAGAAAGGATGAACGCGAAAATTGGTGATCATGGGATCATTACTGCCAAGGAAACTGTTGGGGGTCAAGAGATAGTATTGGTTCGGATAAATGCAGGAATAGCAAAAATATCGCTGAACTGATTACGGATAGTTTACAGAGCCATTTCATGAGACTAGTATCGGATTCAAGATTATGGATTCACCACTGGATTTTCCGCCCTATTCCAAGACACCAGGTGGCGACAGCTCACCTCGGCGCGAAGACAACGAAGCCCCTGTTCCGGATCAGTATTCGGCTGGCTCGCTTGAGCGGGCAGCTTCCATGGACCCTGAGACATTGTCTGCCCGGGTTACCGAAGCTGAACGAAGAAAAATTGAACTGGAGGAGAAGCTCCGACGGCTGGCGCAAGAGCGAGATTCACTAAAGGATGTACAGGAGCGGCGTCAGGAATTGGACGAGGGCCGTAAAGAAATGACCAGAGAACTGACCCGTGGTATCGAACTGTTGGATACTGCATTGTTTGATGCAAAGACAAGGGCTGAACAAATGGATCTGGCTTTAGCTTCCATGAGATCCTCCCTGGCGAGAATCAAAGCTATTCAATCCTCGGAGTGGAATGACGCCGAGTATCATGAAAAACTCACCCAGGCGTTAGCTCAACTGGAACAGAGTCGTTCAGAGTGGGATGAAATCCGCATGAAATTTCCAGGCGCTCTGGGACCCAAAAACAAATCCACCTCAGCGGAGAGCAGTGAAACAAACTCCTCCGGAACCGGGTCATGGTTTTCCAGTGAAAGCGTTTCTTATAACGAACTCTGCAAAGTTGGACTGGCTTTGACCTGGCCGGTAGCGATCGCCTTCCTGATGGCTTTCATTGCGTTGGTGATTTTACTTATCCAGGGAAGAGGCGGTTGACAAAGAATTGAAAGTATACGTTTTTGATATGTCAAAGGCGCAGCACATTTTGGCAATTTATTTAATGGTTCATTTCCAATCACATAAAACTGTTTAACCATTTTGAAGAGATTCAGTTTCAGAAAAAGCCGGAAAGATCCGATCCAGGAAATGGAGCGTCGCCTGGAGCAAGAAATGGCTGCGCTTCAGAAGGAACTGGTCTCGCTCGAAGCAACGAAGTCAACAGCAACAACTGGTTCAGGAACTTCGCAGACAAAGCACGCAATCGCGAAACCGGAAACTGGAATAGAATTCCCCGAACGAAGCTGGGACCTGGAACCGGAATCGCTTCCAGACGAAACTGATTGTAAGGAAACTTCCGAAGAAGAGGAGCCAGTTTCGGAGGTGGGGTTCAAAGAAAAGATGCAAATTGCCGCATCAGAAGTCGGGGCATTTTGTTCGAAGAAGTGGTGGCGATTTCGAAGGCGGGCAAATGTCTGGACCCGACGCGGGGTGCGAGAGGCTCAGGCAAGTATATTAGATCCATCAGCTGAAACATTCCAAAACAGAAACGCGCCGCCACTTCTAAGAAACGAAAAACGTCGCGCACGCAACCGTTTTCTCGCCCTGGCTTTTTTATTTGCAATCGTCATTTTCTTCATCCTGAAGAATATCTATAGCGATTATTGATTTACTTTTATAATATTATGCCACGCCCATACCAGTTGAATGATGAACAACGCATTACTCTGGCATCCAATTATCTTCTGAAAAAGATGACGACAGAAAACTGGCGTCCTGGATTGATGCTGGAAGGCGCCGGAGACAAGGATCTTGAGCCGGTTCTGGAACATATGATGACTCAAAATTGGGTTCAAATTGAAACTCCGGAGGAATCAGACGCGTTCTACTGTCCAACAGACCAGGGAAAAGCAAAGGCGTTTCACTTCCAGACCCGCTACAG
>JAUIHU010000319.1 GCA_030432175.1 Verrucomicrobiia bacterium
GGATGGATTTGGTAATAAAGTCACGGTTTGGGCGGCGAATAATCGCATTGATACTTTGGATCCGACATTTCGACTCAATAGCTCATCCATGGTAGACCGGTTGAATTCTACTGGTTCCGGATATGGGATGATTGCCTTTGATAAAGAAAACCTTCAAATCACGGTTGAAAGTTGGCCGGTGTATGAAAAGTGGGAAGCTGGTAAGACAGAAAAACAACATGAAGGTTGGCCGCGAACAATTCCATTGGCACAACAATATGCGCGTCCGGCTGCTGGCTATCTTCCCGAGGTCAAAATACCTGATGGCAAACGTGGGATTGTGAAAGTATATGACTCTTGCACCGGAGAACTGGTTTATGCCAGAGCGGCGCTAGGAGATTGTTTCCGTCCAAAAATATTTGATCCAGATAAATCTTATCGCGTTGTTGTAGAATAGCCAGTTTGATTGGATTTATCCCAAAGAAAAAGCGCCTGAAAATATCCAGGCGCTTTTTGCTTGAAAAGCTTCAACTATCAGACAGGACTATTTTGCCTTACTGCCAAGAAACTCCAGGAAATAGGAGAGTCGGTCTTTCATTTCCTTTCGGGGGATAATGGAATCGATCAAGCCGCGATCCAGCAGGAACTCTGAAGTCTGAAATCCATCAGGAAGCTCAGCCTGAGTTGTGTCTTTGATAACCCGACGCCCGGCAAACCCAATCGTTGCTTCAGGCTCAGCCAGGATCAAGTCTCCGACTCCAGCATAGCTGGCCATTACACCCGCCATGGTTGGATTTGTGAGAACACTGATATAAGGAAGGTTCTTTTGTGAATGGTAAGCCAGCGCTCCGCATGTTTTGGCCATTTGCATCAAGCTGAGCATGCCCTCGTACATTCTGGCTCCTCCACTGGAAGAAAAAATGATGACTGGAATCTTTTTACTTGTTGCGTGCTCAATAATTCGAGTCAGTTTCTCGCCTACCACAGATCCCATCGACCCGCCGAGGAATCTGAAGTCCATGACACCCAGCGCCACCTTGTGTTTATTGATCTTTCCTACACCAGTCACAACGGCATCCAGCATGCCGGTCTTTTTCTGATTTTTCTGCAACTTGTTTTTATAGGAATCAACAGCTTTGAATCCAAGAGGATCCTTGCTCGTTAATTGGCCGTTCAATTCCTGAAATGAGTTTTCATCGACCAGTGAAAATATTCGTGACCAGGCGTCCAAAGGAAAATGGTGCGCGCAACCTGGACAGACTTTTAGGTTTTCATCCAGATCTTTGTCGTAAACCAGCCGACTACACTTTGGGCATTTCACCCACATTCCCTTAGGAATATTATTCTTCTTGGGAGAAGAAGTAGGCAGTTTCGGTACCTTAACAAAAGATGTTTCTGTAGTCGCCTGGTTCGGAGGGGTCACCGCAGGGGCGTCCTTGTCAGATCCAAACCAGGACTTTTTAAAAAATGAAAAATCCATAATACCAATCGCAATAGCGATAGAAAATTGATGTCAAAATCCATCTGTGCGCGCGAAAACCAAGAGAGAATTCTTAACTTTCGGAACCTGACTGGTCCAAAGCGCACAGCTCAGTGGCGGTTCATTTATTTGAATCAAAGTCACTGTGGATAAATCCAACGAACTTTTCAGATTCAAATCCAATCAACGCCGCATCAATTATTAGCCGACCTTTTGGAAGATTTCAATGAATTCACAGAAATGTATTGACGAGTGTGTCTTGGTTTTCGTGCGAGGCACAACGCATCTACCGTGCTAGCGCCAAAGGATTTTAACTCATCTGAACAGGCTTCCAAGGTGGCTCCGGTAGTGAAAATATCATCGACAATCAAGATGCGAGCGTTGGTGCAGATATGCTTGCGACGAGAATTTGCTTTAAAAGCGCCCACCATGTTCAACAATCGCTGATCGCGTCCCAATCTGGTCTGAGTTGGGGTGGGGCGGATTCTCTTTAAAGCATCTGGAATGACCGGGATCTTCAAATGTTTGGCAACAATGTCGCTTAATATTCGGGATTGATTAAATCCTCGCTGCCTTTCTCGTACCGGGTAGAGTGGCGGAAAAGTGATCCAATCCCATTCATGTTGGCTAGTTAAGTTTTCAGCCTCCAAACGTTGAGCCAACAGCATTTCAAACAGGCGCACAGGCCATTGATTTCCATGGTATTTAAACCTCAGCAGACCTTCCCTGACAACGCCTTCAGCAAAGACTGCAGCCCTGACAGTGTTAAATGCGGGAATCACTTTGCCTGATGTGCAGTCTGGGCATCGTTGTGAACCAAAGCTCCTTATTTCATCCTGAGTATCATCATCATTCACACAAGCAGGTTGAGGACTTGCACACCCTGGGCAGGCTGAGAGAGGAATTGTACGGATACTTTTCGCGCAATTTGATCCGACATATCCATCTGCAACACTGGCAGACTCGGCGTGGCAATAAGGACACCAATTTGGGAAAACCAGGCTGAGGATGCGGTCCCAGATCGTCACTAACATGGTAGGCAGGTGAGATTAAAATTCAGGATCAAGTTATGAAACCGTGGATTTTTTCGGTTCCCTCCATAATGCGTAAAGGAATATCCAGCTGAGAGCGATTGCTAACAAGACACCCCACCCATCAATTATTTGACTCCCTCCCCAAATCCAAGAATGGTGATTGGTTTGAGGAATGGTGAATCCACGAGACATTTTCAAGGAAAAGATCCAACCCGCGTGAATACCAAAGCACCAATATAACTTCCTTTTTTGATAGTACACCCAGCAAAGGAAACCGCCACCTAACAACAGATTGAAAAAACCGGGAATCGCTCGTTGCGGATCGAGGAATCCCTGGCTCATATCAACCAAAGTAGTCCAACCGGACCACCAATGCACCGTTTCTGGTGTCTCTGGTTTTGCAAAAAAATGAAGAATAGAATAAATCATGGAACTGATCAGCAATGCCCAATGAATTTTTAAAAATCGGCTGAATCCGCCGAATAATCCTCCTCGGAACAATGTTTCCTCTAAAAGCCCGACCGTCAAGGCTGTAGCGAGAGCAGAGAGAATTTTGCGCGCCCACAGCCAATCTCCCCAATTCCAGGAAAATTGACGTCCGCCCAAGAAACCGGAAACCATGATAAACAGCATCAACGCTCCAATTCCGACAATAAACCCATTGAATATTTCTTTGAGTCTGAAACGGACCTGACCACGAAAGCCTCCCCACCCCACCGATTCCCAGGAATGCATACGCATATAAACCATAAAGGGCCAGAGTCCAATCAGACCGATTCCCAACAGACATCGATTGACAAATCTGCGTAAAGGTTCGTTGGCCACTTCAGAAAACGCATCACTGTGCGAAGCGATTAGCTGACACATTTGGTATATCCAGGGAGCCAGCCCGGCTCCTCCGATGAAAACCACCAGGAAATAAAGCAATGATGCCCAACACCCAGGCCAGATACAATTAGAGTGGATAGTAAACGCCGGCTCAGCTGGCTTAGTGAAAGAGGGCTTGTTCACGATTCATCAACCAGAAAATGACTCTCCATCAGTTGGGTGTGATTCAAGGAGGTTGGCTCTTTACTGTTCAGCCTACTTCAAATGAAGGTCCAAAGCCGAACCAGAGCTCGGCGGTCCAGGTCTCAGGACGCCTCTCGACTATATTCACACCCCCATCAGTTCATTAGGAATTATTTTGATTTAACACCAACAAGATTAGAGATTTAAATCAATAAAAATTCTATTTAGCTCCCATAGGTTTTAGTTATGAGATGCTTTGGGATTGTTTGTTTTCTCAATGAGGAGTGAGAATGGTTTCAAGCGCAGCATTAAGATAAACGGGGGGAGCAGGGGCAGAATTTTAAGAATCGATCTGCTTATTTCAGAGGATCTAAATGTTGCCACACGATGACTGGCGCTGATAATGCTTTTGACCCCAGCGGCTGAAATCGCTATTGAAGAAGCGGTCCGCCATGAAAAGCAAATCACACAATCATTATGGCGTTTCCAAGTTTAACCGCAGATATGACGCAAATATCAGGAGCGCGAACATTCGGCCCCTACCAGTTGCACGAGTTAATCAACCAGGGTGGAGCGGCAGAAATTTGGTTGGCATCGGATTCCGAAAGAAGAACGCTGGCAATTCGTCGGGCGCTTTCGACGTCTATGCTCGATTTTACAGCGAAGAAAAGGTTCGTTCGGGGCTGCGAAATCCTGCGTGATGTGAGTAATCATGAGCTGATTCCTGATTATTACGATCATGGTAAAATCCAGGGCCAGTTGTTTCTCGCGATGGAATACATTGAAGGGGACAACTTGAAAATGCTGAGTTACCGGGGAGATCCATTGGTCCATGAGTTGTTGGCAAATATCCTGATCGATTCAGCAAATGCTCTGGACCATGTCCATTCGTGCGGCTACATGCACTTGGATTTCAAGCCCGAGAATATCATTGTCACGCGAAACGGGCATATTCGACTCACAGACTTTGATCTTTCCCTACCCATTCCGGAAACGCCTCAGCGTCTCAAGAAAATGGGCGGAACCCCGCATTATATGGCGCCTGAGCAGTTGTTGAAGGAACCATTTGACCACCGTGCGGATATATTTGCATTTGGTGTCATGGCTTACGAATTGGTTACTGAACAGAAACCATTCCAGGGTGAGTCTGCTGGGCAAGTACTCAAGTCACAACTGAACCGCAATTCATTCTCCACCCCGATTGATGCCAATCCGGCGCTTCCAGCTGCGTTGAATACGATCATTATGCGCTGTTTGGAGCGGGATCCAGACGCCAGATATCCCTACATGAGCGTAGTGGTTCGTGAGCTGGAGAAGGTTCTTTACATCGATTAACCGGAACTTCGGGTTAATGGAAGTGGGATTTTCTCGCTCCAGCCCTTATACTATAGAGACCGGGATTATGGGTTTTGCTGAATGGAATTCAGATCAGGTCAGATTCTGTATGTGGCGATCCATGAGCTATATGCAGCTTAACATGAATTAGAATCCCGCATGGACTCAGGGTCGATTCCCACCTTCTGGCACCACTCCATGTAGGCGAGCGGAGAAATTTCTGAAGGTTTAATTTCACTTCGGCCACCCCAGAAGACATTTGTGTACAGCACGGGAATTCCCGCTTCTTCCAAGTGTTCATCAATGGCCTTCTTGTGAGCCAGAACCAACTCTTTATCCTGACCATGGGCGACTGCCATGATATTGACGTTTTTAAATTCCGGACCTCCCTCGCGCCAATAAGCGTGAGTCAGAATGTGATGACGTCCAACTTCCAGTCCTGCGTCAATTTCACGCCCTTGAGGCACTGCCCAGTGGAATAACGCATTGAAGCGAGTCACCCGCTCACCGGCCTGGTTCGGTTTGACATGCTCCAGGAATGTTGAGAATCTGCCGACAACTTTCCTGGCATTTAAACTTTCTGCAATTTCATGAAACTCCTCCAATGTCACTCCCGCCTCTTCTGCTCTGGGCGCCCAAAGGTTTTCAGTGATTTCCTCCGCTTCAAACTCACGTTTCACCGCCATGAGAACCCGCCATTCCAAGTCGCTCAACTCCACGATATTGGTGTCCAGCATCCGAGCCGGTTCATCAGTCCGGCTGCCAGGTTCCATTTTGCGTCGTCGGACATGCCCAACACCCAAAGCAAATAACTTATTGGCTGGCATCAGGCGAAATGCCTTGGCTCCAACTTTTTGCCTGAGATATTCAGCATGTTTTTCAATAGAAAATCCCTGCGGAGTCTTGAGTGTGGTCCAAAGTTTGTAGGTGGACCCAGCAGTTGCATTGTCGGTGGAACGAACAACGACATGCCCAGAAAAAGGATCTTCCTGAAAAAGGTAATCAAATGCAGCATCCAGCTTA
>JAUIHU010000320.1 GCA_030432175.1 Verrucomicrobiia bacterium
CAGCCGCGCATCGGGATTGAGTTCCTCCAAATGTTCACCCGCCACACTCAACATCCCGCCAGTACCCGCCGTTGGATCATACAACGAACGCACCACCCCTGGACGCGACAGCGCGTCATCGTCCTCAATGAACAACAAATTCACCATCAAACGAATCACCTCCCGAGGCGTGAAATGTTCCCCGGCCGTTTCATTCGACAACTCCGCAAACTTCCGGATGAGTTCCTCGAACACTGCGCCCATCTGAGCATTGCTCACCGTTTGCGGGTGGAGGTCGATGTTGGCGAACTTTTCAGTGATCAGATAAAGCAGGTTGGATTTATCCAGGTAATCGATCTGTTGATGGAATCGGAAGCTCTCAAAAATATCGCGGACTGCGGGAGAAAACGCCTGCAGGTAAGAACGCAGATTTTCTCCGATATGATCCTGATCGCCCATCAGCCTTTTGAGGTCCAGCGGAGAAGTATTGTAAAACAGCAGCCCCGTTTTCTTCAGCAGGAACGGCTCCGGATTGATCCCCATCCCCTCCCGCTTTTCCTTCTCCTTCAATACAGCTTCCTTGGACGCCTCCAGGACACAATCCAACCGGCGCAGGACAGTGAAGGGCAAGATCACTTTGCCGTACTCAGACTGTTTGTAATCCCCGCGAAGCAGGTCCGCAACAGACCAGATAAAAGACGATAAATTGGTATCAGCCATGGCGTTATGGCGGAGATCATGCCTGAGAAGGAGCTTTGGCGGCAATTCCGGAATTCAACATTTTAAATTGATGAACGAGTTTGGGAAATTGATGGAAAATTTCCATGCCACCCTGATTTATCGCACCCTGCATTGAACAGGAATGCAAGAGTCCACAACTCCTTCAGAGTTGGTTCTGGTGTTGATCGGGAACCCAGGGTAGCGCTGGTCGCAAAACCCCGGGCTGTGCTGCGGAATCCCGTTGGGATTCAAACTATTTCCACGTCTCAATTCTGGGCAATTATTTGGGTGTCAGATAATTTACTTTGCCGGACGCATTTTAGAGTGAAACGCACTGACGGCAAATCTCAGAAATGACATGGAACTATTCATGTTTGAAGTTTTCAAAAACCGGACAATTGTTGAATCGTGACTTTGTAACTTCGGCTTGATTTCAACTTTTTCCCTGAATGCAGAACAATAGTATATTCTCCATTAAATAGCGGGTGGAGTTCGCGAACTTTTTTCTGGTTCACAAGCAATGATCGGTGGATGCGAAGAAAAGGTCCGTTGGGGTATCTTTTCTGGAAAGAAGACAATGTAGAACGGAGGAAATATTGTTCTGCATTTGCATGAAGAATGATGTAGTTGTCAGCCGCTTCCACCCAATCAATTTCCTCTTTGTCCAAAAGAACAATAGCATCTCCTTTTTTTGCGGCAATCGTTGGTGGAACATCAGAATCTTGTATTTGTTCTAATACATACTTCAATTTGATTGCCCATGAATCCGGTTGAGACGAATCCGTCGGCGCGTTTTTCCTGAATCGATCCAATGCGTTTTTGAATCGTGCTTCATTGAATGGCTTGAGCAGGTAATCCAGCGCTTCTTTCTCAAAGGCTTGAACAGCGTACTGATCATAGGCGGTGACAAAAATGACGAATGGAGTTTGGGATGGATCAAGAAGGCTCAACGTCTCCAACCCACTCATCTCCGGCATTTGAATATCAAGAAACACAAGATCGGGTTGTTGTATTTGAATGAACTCCAAAGCGCTGACTCCGTCTGCACATTCTCCTACCACTTCTATATCGGACTCCAACTGAAGCAAGTCCCGAATTCTTTCCCGGGCCAGTGGCTCATCATCGACTATCAATGTTTTCCATTTCATAGCATTGCAAGGTAGTAATGACTAAAGCTGATGAATGATCCTGGGCATTTGAATTCTGGCGCAGCCCTGACCTTGTTCCGTAAGATCCGTCAATGTCAGTTCACCTTCCAGCCCAAAGTGTTGTTTTAAGCGGTCCTGACAATTCTTCAGCCCAATCCCCGGACGCCATTGCTGTTGGTTGAAACCAGGGCCGGTGTCTTTGACTTCAAGAATTAAATGATCCTGATCACTGACTGCGCTGATGGAGACAAGTCCCGGCCTGGAGAATGGCTCGATTGCATAACGGATGGCATTTTCAACTAATGGTTGGAGGATGAGATAAGGGACAAGCGCTTGATTGCATGGTATGGGAATATTGAGATCAATACTCAATCGTTCTCCAAATCGGATTTTTTCAATGTCCAGATACTGACGCAGAAACTCGATTTCCTGAGATAATGGAACCATTCGTTTTTCCGGAGCTTGCAGAGCGGCGCGGATGATGTCACTGAGCTTGACCATGACCTGATCGGCCTTTTTAACATCCTTCCTCATCAATGATGAAACTGAGTTTAAGGTGTTGAAGAGGAAATGAGGATTTAATTGCATTTGAAGCGCCAACAAGCGGGCTTCGATCAGGCTTCTTTCCAGTTCCGCATTGTGAGCCGCTTTCTCCTGGGATTCCTGATAGTAACCCAGCGCCAATTTGACTCCGGCGATCACCCAGTAAATCAACCAGTTGAAGTGCCAGGTTTTGATCAGCAGCAACTGAAACGCTGTCGAGTAGTTCACTTCGGTTCCTTCCCATCGTGATTGCGCCAGAGCGATTCCTGCCCGAATCAGAACATAGAGGATCGAGAAAAGGAGTCCGGCCGTCAGATGCAGGCCGGTGTTGATTTTCCAATGTTTACCTTCCAGTCCATACTTCCGGGCCAGCCAGATTGGCAACGGGGACAGCAGAGCAAAAACGTACCAGTCACTCAGAGAATGAACCAGCGCCAGCTTCCACGAAACCGGGCGTCCTAATTGCGAGCTGGCAATAAAGAACTGACCGGCGAACGAGAGGCCAATCAAGGTCCAGATTCCGAGAATTGATAAACAGCGTGAGAGAAACGTCATTGGTTTGGTTGTTCCTGAAAACCTTTCTGACTATACCGACTTGTATTTACTCAACTCCTCAGCCAAGCCAGGACAGATAATTTTTATAAAAAAACCATGGAGGGCTCAATTAAAGGAGAGTGGTTGTTTACTATTTCAGCTTACTTCAATTATTGGCTCCACTCGCCGAGCTGGGGCTCAGCGTTCCCAGGGCGTCACCCGAATTTAGTCGCGCTCAACCACGGAAACACAGAGATTTAACGATTTACTTTGGCAGGGTTCGCGTTTCATGATTTCCCTTTATGAATTCCAGTATTGAACATGGCAATCCGATAAAGCGCCTGGGACTGATTCTTGTCTTTATGGGACTGCTGGTGGTGGTGGCGTTCTTTGTTTTCAATCCTTCCGGAACAATGACTTTAGGGAACGCCTCCAAACCACCATTGCCGGACTTCACGGACGTGACTGAACTGGCTGGCGTGGATTTTGTCCATGAAAACGGGGCTCGTGGAGGAAAATGGCTTCCGGAAACCATGGGGGGTGGCGTGGCTTTTGTCGATTGGGATCAGGACGGCGATGCGGATCTTGTTTTCGTGAACGGCTCCCGTTGGTCATGGGATGAATCCGGCGCTGAACCCGAAAGTTCGGTTGTGTTTTATCGCAATGACTCCAATCCGCTGGAGGGGATCCGGATGACAAGAGTTCAGGAATTTGATTTTTTCTTCAAAGACTTTCAGGGGATGGGGGTGGCTTGTGGTGATTTTGATTCAGACGGGTGGACGGATCTCTATATCACGGGATTAGGACGCAACCGGCTGTTGCGGAATCTGGAGGGGACCGGATGGATAGATGTGACAGATAGCATGGGAGGCGGCGGTGAATCAACGGCATGGAGTACGAGCGCTGTGTTTGCCGATGGAGATGGAGATGGTGATCTGGACTTGCTGGTTTGTAATTACGTGCAATGGAATCGAGAAATCGACGAGCAGATCAATTATCGATTGGGGGTGATCGGGAGAGCGTATGGCCCTCCAATGGATTACTCAGGGACGCAGCCCTATTACTTTCGAAACGAAGACGCCCGTTTCGTTGAGGTGGCTGGGGAAAGCGGATTTCATGTGAATCAACCAGGAAGCGAGGAGCCTTTGGGGAAAGGATTGGGAGTGATCGCAACGGACCTCAATCAGGATGGCTGGACGGATTTTGTAGTGGCGAATGATACCGTCCGGAATTTTGTATTTCGAAATAATCAGGATGGGACTTTCTCAGAGATTGGAGTGGAGACAGGAGTGGCGTTTGACAATTTCGGAGCGACACGTGGAGCGATGGGGATTGATATGGCTTGGCTGGAAGATGGGGGCGCTGATGATCTGGCTTTGGCCATTGGAAACTTTGCCAATGAGATGACGGCGTTGTATGTGATGGAAACTCCGGAACTTTTTTTTGCCGACCAGGCGATCCAGCGAGGTGTTGGAACTTCGAGCGCCGAAGCGCTGACATTTGGTGTTTGTTTTTTCGATTATGACCTGGACGGGAAACTGGATCTGCTGACAGCCAATGGTCATATTGAGAACCGAATTGCCGAGCTGGGTTCGGGGCAGACCTACCAACAGCCAGCGCATCTATTCCGGAATCGATCCGGCGCGGCTCAAGGAGAGTTTTTTGAGTGGGTGAATGCCAGCTGGTCGGTTGAGGATACGGATTTGTTTCAACCTGTTGTCGGGCGCGGAGCTGCTTATGCTGATCTGGATCTGGACGGGGATCTGGATCTGATCATCACTCAGGTAGGGGAACGTCCGCTTTTGCTCAGGAACAATCTGAATCAGGCCGGGAGATCCGTCCGGATCACTTTGAAAGGTTCGGATCAAAATCCTGAAGCATTAGGCGCGATCGTTACGGCGCGCATCTCCGGGAGAGACACGCGCCGCACGATCACACCGACCCGTGGTTACCTGAGCCAATCCGAGTTGCCGGTGACTGTCGGGTTAGGACAATCCGGGCGACTCGAAAAGATCGTTGTTCAATGGCCGGACGGGCGGGAACAGACCGTTTTGGATCCGCCTCAATCCGGCGCCATCACAATTGTTTATTCCGACTGAAACCCGGAATTCTGATGAATGGTCATTCGGCGATTCAGAGGTTGATCTGAAAAATCGTATTTCGTTTCTTCACCCCCGGGCCAAAGGATCTGGATCCTGTCGATTTGCTCCGTGGAGCCCAGTCCGAAATGCAGGCAGAATTCCGATTGCGAAAGGTATCCACGTGTCGGTGTATTCACACGGATCCAACTCTGGTCGCCACTCATGAGTTTGACAGTCGCGCCGATGGCATCCGGGTGATTCTTACCCGAACCTTGAAGCTGGATTTGCAGCCAGTGATGTCCGGTGTCCTGATCATTCCTGAGCAAAACCGGAGAGCCGCTAACCTGAGTCAGGATGAGATCCAGATCGCCATCCTGGTCTACATCCGCCACTGCGCCGCCTCGTCCCACCAGCGGTTGAAAGAAATCGCTTCCCAAATCCGCTTGCTCTGCCATGACAAATCCCATGCCTTTCTGATTCCAAAAGACTTGAGGCGCTTGTCGGTAAGTCTGGCTGGCCTGCAGTTTTGCGATTTCCTCATCCAGATGACCATTCACCGTCAAAATATCCTGCCACCCATCCAGATCGTAGTCCCAGAAAATTGCGCCAAACTTTAAGGGCAACCGACTCGGCGCTCCGATTCCTTCCGACAACGCCTCATCCGCGAACAGATCCAGAGCGCCTTGTGTGACATAAAGCGCCGTCATTTCATTGGCGAAGTTTCCGATCACCACGCCGATATCGTCATTGTTGCGATAGAAAGCCGTATCGATCCCCATCGCGCCACGGGCTCTTCCATTCGGATCAAATGCAATCCCGGACATCCCAGCTTTTTCAATGAAGGTTCC
>JAUIHU010000321.1 GCA_030432175.1 Verrucomicrobiia bacterium
TGTTCCGATTTTTGTGAAACACTATACTTGGATTCAATGGCTGGAATGACGTCATTCAACAGGTCCTTTTCAAAAACGGCAAATGCTGGAGCCGATGCGAAGACGTTACCTTCTGCCCGATCGTTTTTCTGAGCCCGACCATTTGGCATGACAATGATCATCGGCGTTGCTTTGCCGTCGGCGATCAGGTTGTCCATCAGCACATTGGGTTGTGCGTAACGTTTCCATTCCGTTTCGTCTCCGCCAATGCCATGCAGCAAATACAGAACCGGAAATTTCTTTTCGCTGGAATATCCGGGCGGAGTGTACACCCACATCTTTCGCTTCACTCCAACGGTTTCGGAATCGTATTCCACCTCGGCCATGGAGCCGTGCGGGATCCCTTCCCTCTCCTGATCAAATCCGGATGCAGGTTCTTCGAAAGCGGGTTTGTCATCCTCGTTCAAAACAATTTGCCTCCCAAATCTGCCGGGACGTTCACGACGTTGTTCGCGTCCATTCGGGTCGTTATTAGTATTGGAGTTGTTGTTCTGAGCTTCTGCCAGAAATGCCGTCATTAGTAATAATCCAAGATTAAGATGCAGTAATTTCATGATGGTTTTCAAAGAAGATGTATCCGGAACTGTATTGGTTACAGGATAAATCCATGACAAAGGAGGAAGTATATTCGGTTGAATTCAACCCAGTTTGAAATACAATGTATCCAGCTGTATGTGGAAAATTCTTTCAAGCTCTTCACCCATTACATTATGAAATCCCTTCATGCCACAATTTGTTTTGCCTTGATTTTAACCTGTTGCACGCCGGAAGTAGGCGCGGATGGTCAGAAGATTGAGTTTTGGCAATGCCCTCGTAAAGGAGCCAATTATTTTAACGAAATCCCTCATGAGCAATGGTTCAAAGACGCACACGCACTGGGAGTGGATTGGGTAAGGTTGGCTTATGATAAATGGGAGAGTCGCAGCAGGGACTTTCTGATGGGCGATGCTGACCAATTTGATAGCCTGGTGCAGGAAGATCTGGCGAAGCTGATGCAGGCTCTGGACTGGGCTGCCAAATATAAGCTCAAGGTGGCAATTGCGCCTTTGAGCTTACCGGGAAATCGATGGTCCCAGAATAATGATGATAAAGATGATTTACGCTTATGGAGTGATAAAAATTATTGGCGGCAAGCAGCATGTTTCTGGAATGAACTGGCCCAAAAACTTTACAAGCATCCTGCTGTTTATGCTTATAACATTATCAATGAGCCGACTCCTGAAATGGGAACCGGGCTGAAGGAACATGGCGAAGTGAATCGTTATCAGGATTGGTATGCGACACATAAGAACACCACGCATGATATGCCAGACTTTTATCGAAGTATTATTGAAGCCATTCGAGAAGTGGACCCGGAAACTCCGATCATGTTGGATGCAGGTTGGTACGCGCAGCCTTCGGCGTTTACTTATTGGCCTAAACTGGACGACCCGCTGATTCTATATTCGTTTCACATGTACGAACCGTATGAATTCACTAACGCTGGTAATTTTAGAAAGGAGCGTAATTTAGTTTATCCAGGACCTGTTCCATTTGCGGGAGAGCGTATTGAATGGAATAAGGAACAGATAGAAAGATACCTGCATCCATTTTTCTTGTGGGCTGAAAGCGCAGGGATCCCCAGCTCACGACTGGTGTGTGGAGAGTTTGGTTGCTACAGGCGCAATCAGGGGAGTCAGCAATATCTCGCAGATGTAATATCCGTACTGAACGAACATAAAATTCATTGGGCTTTTTACTCCTTTCGGGAAGATGCATGGGACGGGTACGATTACGAAATTGGAGTTGGAGGTTTGGGTTGGGAGTATTGGAAAGCCAAAGAGGAAGGGGAGAATCCGCCTTTGCCACGAAAAGATAATCCATTGTTCGATGTCATTCGACGTGAGTTCAAATGAATAGAACGCCTGCAAAATTTAGCGCCAATTCCTTAATTAGTGTATCTTGGGGGGTAATAATTGTGCAATGGAAGAGCATTCAAAATGTAGATGACAGGTTTTGACATTCAGAAAAACGAAATGAGTAATACAAGTTCTTCAATATTAAACCCCTGGTTTTCAATGTGGACACAGCCCAGGGCGACTATCCGGCAGATTCTAAATACCAATTCAGAACGAATGGTGTTTATTCTTGCTCTTCTCGTGGGGTTCAGTCAGGCATTGGATAATGCAAGTAGCTCCAATCGTGGAGACCATCTGGATTGGCCTTTCGTGGTAATTGTTGCTCTGTTTTCAGGAAGTATTTCCGGGATTCTTGCCATATACTTAGGAGCGTTATTGACCCAATGGACTGGCCGCTGGATTGGTGGAGCTGCTTCCATCAAAGATCTTAGAGTTGCTCTTGCTTGGGGATATGTACCTTTATTGTGGACTTTGCTTCTTTGGATTCCTTACATCGCCATAGCCGGGCAGGAAATGTTTACAGAGCAAACACCGCGACTAGATTCCAGTGACGCCCGGATACTTGCTCTGACATTTTTCTACTTCATTGAGGTCGTGATGTCTATTTGGGGGCTTACAGTTTGGATGAAAGCCGTAGGAGAGGCTCAAGGTTTTTCTGCATGGAAAGCGTTACTGAATATGCTGCTTTCACTTCTTGTTGTCTTGGTTCCAGTCTTATTATTGGTGTTTGTGTTTTCCTCTGTATTTTCTAAATAGTGGGTAAGTCGGGATTACGTTTGTTACGACGCCCCAAAATTTGATTTATGGGTATGGGTTGTTAATTCTGCTTTATATCGACCCATTCAGGAGGTGGTTGCCGAGAGCTTGGGTTGCCGATGGATGTCAGTGATGGCATGGGCATTCTGCCTGGATGGATTTTTATAAAATCGGACTCGGGATTTTGACCCAAGTCACTTTCCGAGTTTTCTCAAACCAATCCGGGAGGTCAATTTCCATAGTGAAGGCAGTGGCAGAGGTCTTTTCGTAATTCACCATTTCCAGTTCTGATGACTGAATGGAGTCGAGGTTGTCAGGATATTCTCCGTTGATTTTTTTATACTGTTCCAACCGACAGGCCAGAATTGCGAATTTAACTCGGGTATCAATGACGAGGAATTTTTCGTACAATCGCCTAAATGGGAGCAAGCTCTGATTTTCGTTCGAGGAGTTTGATGGTTTGGGCTTTGTATATTCAAAGGTGATAAGAGAACTTTCGCTACTCTGATCAATCTCGTCGGAGCCGAAAGAACCTGTGGCTTTGATCGCTTCGATAATTGTTTTTACCTCAGAAAAATTTACAGACAATCCGGATCTCAGTTTTGAGTCAATCAAGGCTCTCAGTGAAGCGGGAGAAATGATACTCCAAAGGTCCAGCTGAAAATTTGTCATGCTATCATCACCATTCATGACGCTGTTTGAGTCCATCATCATAAACACATTACCAACCTCGTTCCTCAGTTGGTCCTTGTTGGATGGAGGATGATTGACAGTGTAGATTCCTGTGGCTGTGATGTACGCCATCTCCGTTTTCAATGTGTTGAACATTTTCCTTCTGACGTCCCAGCGCAGCAGATCGTTTTCAATGGCTTCCCATTTGGATGCATCCCACGCATCCAGTGCCTGAGCTGCTTGCAAGGTTTCGATTAGGATCTGGTATTGGGTAGTTTGAACCAAACGAGTGATCAAGAGATCGGCGTCCTGATCTTGAGCTTTTAACAGTAATAAAAGAGTCTTCCAATCCTGCCAGGCTGCTTCGGATTCATTATGGATCAGGCGCGCGAGAAGCCGGGTGTTCAGGGCGATTGAAAACCGTTTAAGGTACATCAGGTGAGGCAACATTATGTAGCTAGGGTGTCCATCCAGGTTGTAGTAAAATGATGCCTGTTCTCGGGAGAGGGCGGATTGTAACTGATCGAATGACTCCTGGCGGGTCTGATAAAAATCAAGTAAGACTTTGGCGGCGGGCTTTAGTTCCAGATTTGGTTGCTGGTTAAGCTTATCCTGTGCTGATGTTGACTGGTTTGTGACGTGAATGGCTTTTCCCAATAGGTTTTGAAAAGGATTGCTTCCCGAAACAAAAGTAGCTCTATCGTCCTTTTCAAACTTTCTTATGGCTGTTGATTCGTCGATTTCAAAGATGTCATAGCGTTCTAAACTGCTGTTGATGTCGTCGACAGGAGATGGGTTTTCCGACTCAGGTTCAGAAAGTCTTTCTGAGTAACTGTATAACGGTTTCAGGAATGGGCTCATCCAGATATTCTCATTGTCAGGAACCTCTTGTACTTTGGCGAAAGTAGATTCCAAACCAATCGGATAGCCTTCGGTTTTCAATTGATCTACCCAGCTTAAAAATTTATTACGCTCCAACTTTTCTGCAACGATGGGGCCCAAACCAAACAACAAGAGAGCGCATAGGATCAAACACCCAGGAACCTTGTTTGCTTTTCCCGAAGCAAAGAGTCGGAACAATGCCAAAAACGGTTGCGTTAAGGGGAAGACGGCTAAAACCAGATACTTTTTGGCGCGAACAGCCTGGATAGTGGAAATGCTCCAGGATAAAAGAATGAAAGCTACAGCAAGTGCAAATGAAAGTTGAATGGATAAAGGAAATTCTTGGAGCATAATGGATTCTGATTATTTAAATTCCGTGATAATTCTTCTTTAATGTTGAGACCGAACAGTATTGAAGCTTTCACGGAGAATTTTTAAGAATTTTTGACACCCAAACATCATCGTTCAATTTTGCTTTCATGTATAGTAAGAATGTTTTCATTCTGCTAACCCCGTTTTCGGAATGACGTTAGCGCATCGAAAGGACGTGGAAGTTGAGGGAAAACATCACATGCCCGAATTTTTAGAACAAACCGAACATCGTCCGTGGTCGTTGCCTGAAACGGAATGGATTTGGCGTCAGTCCTGGTTGGATCTGGCATTTATTCATGTGCCCGTAGAGGCAGAAATAATTCAAAGCCGACTGCCGGAAGGGGTGAGGGTGGATGTTTTTGACGAATCTGCGTGGTTGGGGATCGTTCCGTTTCAGATGTCCGGAGTGAAGCGGAGAAATTTGCCGGCGTTTCCTTTTATGCGCCAATTTCCTGAGCTGAATCTTCGAACGTATGTGGTCGTGAATGACAAGCCTGGTGTCTGGTTCTTCAGTCTTGATGCAGCGTCATTGCCTCTCGTTTTGGGAGGCCGACTGGTCTATGGCTTGCCGTATTACCGAGCCAGAATGAAAATGGGGTGGGAGAATGGAACGTGTAGGTTTGAAAGCTTTCGGAGATCTTCTTCAATGAATATGCGATGCCAGTATGAACCGACTTCCGAGGTGTTTTATTCGGAAGCCGGAACGTTTGAGCATTGGGCGACGGAAAGGTATTGCCTGTATTCACAAAAGCGTCCATCTGCGAGCGTTTGTCGCGCTGAGGTGCATCATGCGCCGTGGCCGATGCAGCGAGCTGAGGTCAGGATTGATGAATGCTCGATTCTTTCTGCTGCAGGGTTCGATGTTTCTTTAAGAGATCCGGTCTGTCATTTCTCTACCGGAGTGGATGTGGTGTCATTTCCGGTAGAGCAAATCAGTGATTGAACCGCCCAACTCGTTACTGTTTCTCGATCCAGATAAAACCTCCGGCTGGGGGGAACGAGATGGAGTTATCGTTGGCCACGGGTTCAGGTTTTGTCACACGGTAACCGTTCCAGTTCAACCAGGTGTATTGGTATAGGTCAGCGTTATCACGTCTCCATTCCAACTTCCCCGGAGTATTTCGAATCATCAGCGGACTTGCTCCGGTTTCAATAATGGTTCGTGGTTGACCGGATACGTTTTCAGGATTGGTTTCCCAGCCATAGGGCATTTCTTCAGAAAA
>JAUIHU010000322.1 GCA_030432175.1 Verrucomicrobiia bacterium
AGGGGCGTTTCGATTTGGCGCAATTCCGCAAGCAGCTGGATCAGTCAGTCGGTTTAGTATCGGTGATGGCCACAAATAATGAAACGGGAGTGATTCACCCCATCCAGGAAATTAGCTCAATTTGTCACGAATTTGGAATTCTGTTTCATACGGATGCGGTTCAGGGTTTGGGGAAAATTAATCTGGATTTGAATCATTCGTCGATTGATTACGCTTCTTTTTCTGCTCATAAGATTTATGGACCCAAAGGAGTTGGAGCGCTTTATGCCGCAGACCCTGGAACGATCACTCCAATGATCCATGGAGGAGGACAGGAAAGGGGGCGGAGATCGGGAACCGAAAATGTTGCCGGGATTGCAGGGTTGGGAGCTGCAGCCAGTTTGCTTCTGAACAAAAAGTTCTCCTCAGAAGAAAAACAGAGATTACAGAATTTGCAATCCGATCTGGAAACACAATTATGCCGGCGAATTCCTGAAGTGGAAATTTTTGGGTCAGATTCTGCAAGGCTTTACAATACTACTTTTGTAGCATTTTCAGGTGTTGAGTCTGAAGCGCTGCTGATTCAGCTGGATCAAAAAGGGTTTTGTCTTTCTCCCGGATCTGCCTGTTCGACTGGAAATATAGAACCGTCACGCACTTTGACTGCCATGGGTGTGGAGCGAGAGTTGGCGCGTGGGGCGGTTCGAATCAGTCTGGGACGCTACACTACGCCAAATGATGTAACCAGACTGCTGGATGCTTTGGAATCCACGGTTGCCTGGATCAGGGATTATTCGATTTAATCCGGGGCGTTTCACGTCGTTTGTATCAGCAAATATACAAATCAGGTAGAGAGCAAAAAGCTGGTCTGGAATAAGAATTCTAAATTAACGTTGCTCTTTTATTATCAGCAATGTTAATGTTCATTATCCCATGGACGAATACTTTTCTATCAAGGACCAGTTATTACTGCGTCACGAATACCGCCGTGCGGCCCTGGAAGGTTTGTTGACTGGGAACCCATCGTATCGGGAAGATCCGAAGTTGGTTTCCAGACTAGCGGAAGAGATTGGATCAGTAGCTTTTGATTGTGCGATGGAAGCGGATCAGGAGCGCATTCAGAAGCAGAGAGAGAATCCCCCATTGGAATCGCCTTAGGTTTTGGGGGATTTCGCGTCGATCCAACATTTTTCAGTCAAGCGCTGGGCTTTCAATTTTTTGCAGAACTTGAGTGGCCATCGCTTTGACGCGGGAGTCCTTTGCTGTTTCCAACAGATTTTTAACCGCCGACGCAGCAGGTCTCGCTTCCGGCCCCATGCCTCCAAGTAAATTCAATATAGCAAAAACTTCTCTGATATTTGCAGTGGATCTCATTTGTTGAATCAACCAATCGAGCGTTTGAGGGTTACTTTTTCCCACACTGACCAAGGTTCGGAGAAACTGCAGTCTTGCCCGCATACTGGTTTCTTTACGGTTTCCATATTCCAGCAAAGCAGGTAGCGCTGATTTGGCCTTTTCACCATAATTGTTTAAGGCAACGAGCGCAGCATATCGGCATTGATAGCTGGAATCCTCAAGCCCTTTGGTTAAATGATCCAACACCTCATCCGGATCGATAGCTATACGCCCCAATGCGGTCAGCGAATTGCTCCTCACGTACTGATCATCTTTCTGCGTTTTCTCTATCAGTAAAGGTAGCGCTGACGCAGCGGCAGGTCCAAGTTCTCCGAGACTTAACGCCGATACCGCTCGCACTCGGTCATACTTGTCATTCAAACCTTCGATCAGCGCTTTCAAAGTAATCGGCGTAGCGACTCCAATTTTCCCAATCGCCTCTGCTGCCGCAATTCTGAGCTTTGGAACCTCTTCATTCTTTATAATACCGGCGAGTGTCGGTAATGCGGGTACAGCCAGCTCCTTTTGTTTGATCAGCTTATTGATGGATTCAACGCGGATCTCTAACTCATCGCTGGTCTTTATCTGATCCACCAAATACGCTACCTCTCGGGTTATAGGGATTATTTCCTCACCCCCTTTGACCTCCTGCGTGTGTGATTGAATGATCATGATCATCAATATCAGCAAGAAGATCATGGCTGAGTATGCTCTTGACGCTTGATTATTTGGAATTTCAGGAATCGGGTTCATGCTTTCCTCTCGTTTCAAATGTTGTCCGGTTTATTTGTTTTCTTGGATAAATTCATGGAATAAGTGATTTTTGAGAAAACTCCTGAACATAATCAATCTCCATATCACTTGGATTGCAAAGAAACTTATGAATAAACCTTATGTCTTGCAAACACTGGCGCAGAGATCCCTGAGTTGGATTGTGGCTGCCACAATTGGCCTGCTCTGGACTGGATGCAGTGTCGAAAATCGAAATGTTGATTCGCAGTCTGACGAGTCCAGTTCCGAGTCACAGGAATCCAAGGGTACGATTGCTATCTCAGTACTGACGACGACGAACCCATTTTTCAACGTGATCGCCGACAGCGTGAAAGAAACCGCTGAAGCTGCCGGTTATGATGTAATCATCACTAGCGGTGAATTTGATGTAGCTAAACAGAGAAACCAGGTTCTTGATTTTATCGTTCAAAAAGTCTCAGCCATTATTCTGTGCCCTTGTGATTCTAAAGCCATCGGATCCGCCATCGTGTCTGCGAATGAGGCCGGGATCCCGGTGTTTACCGCCGACATTGCCTGCCTGGCGGAGGAAGCGGAAGTCGTAAGTCATATTGCAACCGACAATCTCGGTGGAGGAAAGAAAGCTGCTGAAGCCATGATCGAAGCCCTGGGCGAATCCGGCGGGAAAGTGGCGGTCCTGGATTTCAAATCTGCAGAGTCCTGCCTGCTCCGCGTCGAGGGTTTCAAAGAAGTGATAAGTCAGCACAATGAATCCGCTCCCGCAGAACAACAGATTCAAATCGTCGCAGAATTGCCCGGAGAGGGACAACGGAATCTCGGATTCAAAACCGCTTCCGACGCCCTTCAGGCGCACCCGGATCTCGCCGGCATTTTTGCTATCAACGATCCTTCTGCTCTGGGCGCTTACGCAGCTTTGGAGAAAGCGGATAAAACGGATCAGGTAAAAATCATCGCCTTTGATGGTCAGCCAGAAGGAAAGGTGGCAATCTATCGAGGTCAGATCTATGCGGACCCGATTCAGTTCCCGGATCGCATCGGATCTGAAACTGTGGAAACAATCCTGAAGTATTTCGCCGGTGAAGCCATTCCGGATAAAATTTTGATTCCTACTGAACTATACAGGCAGGAAGATGCGAAGGAAGATCCGGAAGTTCAGGAATGGCTCGAGAACGCCAACGCTGAAGAATAATCTGAGCGCCCTGGCATGAGCGACGTCGATTCTGAATCCATTCCCAATGTATCTCCAGCGCCACTTCTGGAGATGCGGAACATCAGCAAGTCATTCCCTGGCGTCAAGGCGCTGACGGATGTTTCGATTTGTCTGAATGCAGGTGAGACGGTTGGGATCCTGGGCGAAAATGGAGCTGGAAAAAGCACACTGATCAAAATCCTGGGAGGGATTTATCAACCGGACTCCGGTTCCATCCGGATGGATGGGAAAGAAGTTCAGTTTCCTGATCCGCTGACCGCGATTGATTCCGGCGTGGCGATTATTCATCAGGAACTGAATTTGATTCCGGCCATGACGGTTTTGGACAATTTGTTCCTCGGCCAGGAGTCGAAAGGGATGTGGTCCAGGATTGGGTCCAAAAAAGAAATTCAACGCGCCAAAGAACTTCTGGCGTTGGTTGGCGCGGACATTCCTTTGGACCGAAAATGTCGGGACCTTTCTGTCGCCGAACAGCAGATGGTGGAAATCGCCAAAGCGCTGAACCTGAATGCAAAAATACTGGTACTGGACGAACCCAGCGCCACATTGAGCCAGAAGGAAGTGCGCAGGCTGATGGATCGGTTGCGGGAGTTGAATGCCCGTGGCATTGGCGCGTTGTATATCAGTCACCGGCTGGAAGAAGTTTTTGAAATCACCGCCCGATGCGTGGCTCTTCGGAATGGAGAAAAAGTGATTGAAGCGCCGACTGACAAACTGAACCGGGAGGAGTGGATCGAAAAGATGGTGGGCCGGAGTCTGGATCAGGAATTCCCGCCGAAAGATCCAGCGGCGACGCAACCTGGAGCAGTAATTCTTGAAGTGAATGATCTCTGTCTGCCGCCGCGAGTTCAGCAAGTCAGTTTTCAACTTAAGCGCGGAGAGATATTGGGAGTGACCGGACTTGTTGGATCGGGACGAACGGAGACGGTACGGATCATTGCTGGCGCTGATTTCCAGGTTTCCGGAGAAGTAGTTCTGCGGGGAAAACAAGTGGAATTTCAGACGCCTCGACAAGCGATTCAGGAAAAAATTTGTTTACTGCCAGAAGACCGAAAAGGTCAGGGATTGTTGATAAACGCTTCGGTGCAGGAGAATTTCGGACTGCCTAGTCTGGAAATGCGGAGTCGATGGGGAGTTTTGAACGAACGTAGCGAGCGCGTGGCGTTGGAAAGACACCGGGAAGAGTTGCAGATAAAAATGACCGGACCGCGTGGGCGGGTGGGATTTTTGTCAGGAGGCAATCAGCAGAAAGTGGCGTTGGCCAAATGGCTGGAGCTGGGCGCTGATGTTTTTATATTTGATGAACCGACGCGTGGAATTGATGTCGGCGCGAAGTATGAGATTTACAAACTTATCCGAGCGCTGGCTGCTGAAGGGAAAGCGATTTTGATGATTACTTCGGAGTTGCCGGAAGCTTTGGGGATGAGTGATCGCATTCTGGTTTTTTGTGAGGGCCGGGTGAGTGGTGTGGTGGAAGATCCGGGATCCGTTTCTCAAGAAGACATCCTGGATATGGCGACACCTAAGCGCTCAGTCACGCATGTTGTGGATCCACTAGAACATCCAAATTCTCAAGAAAACAAATAGTGACATGAAAGAACTTTTGAATCGGTGGAAGCATTCTACCTGGATCAATGACTATGGGATGGGATTGGCGTTGTTGGCTTTGGCTGGAGTTCTGAGCTGGCTGACTATTGAGGAGCAGCAACCGGTTGGGGCCGAAGCCGGACGGCGATTGGCTTCTCAGGTTGCCAGAGAAGGCAAAGGCGAGAGTGCGGTTGTTATCGGACGCAGTCACCAGGAATCCCGGCAATTTGTGGAAGCGGCGGTGGTGGAATTCAAGAAGCAAGGAATCACCATAGTGGATCAGGTGAATGGAGAGCCCTCGGATGTCCGGCAGATGTTGGAAACAGCTCAGGTGAATGGGGCAAAGGTTGACTGGCTGGTGTGTGATTCCGCTGTCGTCAGTTGGGGAGTGGTGACGGGAGCGGCATCGAGATTTGAAGTTTGTGCTGACGCTAAAGTGGTTGGACCGGAACCGTATCTTTGGCCAAATTTTCTAAAGATCGATAACCTGTTGAACATTGCGGATCAGATTTCAGTGATCGCCATATTGGCGATTGGGATGACGCTGGTGATCATTACCGCCGGGATTGATTTGTCTGTTGGGAGTTTGATCGCGCTTTCGGCGGTCACCGCTGCCTGGTGGATCCGGGAGCATGGAGGAGAAATGGCTGGGACATTCACGCTCTGGGTCGGATCAGGAATGGGTGTTTTCCTTTGTGGAGCGATTGGAGCGTTTTCGGGTTGGATGGTGACGCGATTCAAGATTCCTCCATTTATTGTTACGCTGAGTATGATGCTGGTTGCCAGCGGCGCTGCCTTTATCATTGCTGAAGGTCGGTCTATCAATGAGATCCCGGATGGATTCACCCGACTCGGTCGCGGCAGTGTGGCGTTGGGTTTTCCGAACGCGGCGTTGTTAATGATTGGACTGTATGTCGCCA
>JAUIHU010000323.1 GCA_030432175.1 Verrucomicrobiia bacterium
TCGCTGTTAAAGTCGATATTGCGGAACACCCCTTCGAGTTTGCTCTTGTTGCCCTCTTCAATATGGTCAAGCACGATGTTAATCAGCTCACCAATGTTGGGAGCGGAACGGCGCTTATAGAGGCTGTAATAGGTGGCGGGGAATTCATCCAGAACCGTTTCTACGCCGGTTTCTTCATTCTTTTCAATGAGTTTTACCACCGGGAGAACGAATCGTTCACGCTCAAGTTTGCGGCGGATACGAACATCGTCATCACCATACTGCTTTTGATATTCTTCGTAGTGGTCCTGCCATACATCAGAGATGTATTTCAAAAACAGCATCACGAGGATGTAGTCTTTGTACTGCGCAGGGTCTACAACACCCCGGAAGGTGTCACACGCCGCCCATGCCGCGTTGTTGATGTCTTTCTGATCAATTTTGTTCATTGTAATACTCCTTCATGTGTAACCACGAATGGACACTAATTTTCACTAATGTGTCAGAGAACGATTCGCTGCCATTCTAGTTTTGAATGTTTAAAGTTGAGAATCAGACCAACTCGAAGGCCGCTAATTTTCAGATAGTTTATGATTTGGGCTTTCTCATTGTTGCCGATCGCCTCAATGACTTTTGTTTCGATCACAATTTGTTCAAACGCAATTAGGTCAGGGATGTATTCACCGACTTGAATCGTTATGTAAATGACAGGAAAACGAGCTTGTTGCCTGAGAGGGATGTTCTTTATGCCAAACTCCACCGCCAGCGCATTTTCATATGGCTTCTCAAGCAAGCCATTTCCCAAGGAATTCAATACCTCCATCGCGCAGCCCACAACTTGATATACCTCATTCTTTAGTAACAATTCGTGTTTATTCGTGTCCATTCGTGGTTCCTTTTGCAAACTGCATTAGTACTGTTGAAATGTATTGTTCCCGCTTGTCGGCCAGCGTAAGAAGCAGGTTTTTTTCACGAGCAGACAGCGTAGCCAACTCTACGATATTTTTCTGTTTTTCCAGCGTGGGCGCCGCCACCTCCAGATCTTCAATGGCTTGCTTGCTGATCATTGTCTGAGCCGTCCCTTTAGCCCGGCTGGTCAAAAAAATCTGCGCCTCCCGCTGGCTGATGTACCAATTCAGATATTCAGGCAATATCATGTCAGGCCTGGTCACCCTTATTCTTAATAAAGGAGCAGCAACAACAGCCTTGCCCGGATCTTCAAGAAGAACCGCTGCTGTGGTTACAGACCCACGGGACCTGAATACCAGATCACCTCTTTGCGCAAGGTGGTGATCCTTCATGGACTCCATATTGATTCTGACCAAACCATCACAGCCCACCGTGTTGTCATCCAGAAGATCCTTCATCTGAATAACTCCAACTCCGCCACCTTCAGAGGCTTCGAGGCGGGACCTGAACGAGTATCCCATCTGCACGGTTGCCAGTTCTTTTATTTTCATCTTCATCCAACCAACTCACAATACGCTGTAATGTTATTACTGCATAACATACAAGGGCGAGAAGTGTTCGCAAACCTTAATTTGCAAAAACATTATTTCTGTATTTTTGAGTTCGTTTGCCAATAGGAATACGCTCTGCACCATGATCAGGATTGAAATGTAACAATCAAACGGAGCAGGAGCTCCATTCCTCCCAGAGCACAGTCTGCAAAACAAGAAAATGCCTGACAATGATCCCTGGATCCATGAGGCTAAAGCGTATTAGCAATTTTCGGTCATAAAAAGCACTGAAATGGATTGAAAGTTTACCGGCAATCATTCAGTCGGAAGTTTCCATCCTTTATGCGCTCTAGTAATCCATGAAAAAGATTTTTTCGTTCCTGACCCTCAGCATCTGGTTTGCCAGTTTGGCTCCAGCTCAGGATTTACAAAGTCAACGCCGTCCCAACATTGTCGTCTTTCTTTCTGATGACCATACTTGGCGGGATTCTTCGGTTTATGGTTCTACGGAAATCGAAACGCCGAACATGGCGCGTCTGGCTCAGGCCGGGATGACGTTTGATCAGGCGTTTGTGGCGTCACCTTCTTGCGCTCCGAGTCGGGCGGCGATGCTGACCGGTTTCTACCCGGCGAACAATGGAGCGGAACCCAATCATTCCCGGCCGAAAGCCGAAATCAAAAAACTGCCGGCCTACCTTCAGGAACTGGGGTATGAGGTGGTTTCTTTTGGGAAGGTCGGCCATTACGCGCAAACGCCTGAGTACGGTTTCGATATCGCTCGACGCTGGCGTTACCACGAAGACATAGCGATCCCGGAAGCGCTGGAATGGTTGGAGCAAAGGGAGAGCGATCAGCCGCTTTGCTTGTTTGTTGGATCCAACTGGCCGCATGTTCCCTGGCCACAGGAAACGGAGTTCGATCCGGAGCAGATCAGCATTCCTCCCAATCACGTTGATAACCCGACCACTCGCGAATGGCGGGTGAAGTATCTGGCGGCGGTGAGGAAAATGGATGACGAGTTGGGCCGGGTTTATGATTTGGCTAAACAGAAACTGGGGGATGATGTCTGTTTTGTTCACACCAGTGACCACGGCGCTCAATGGCCTTTCGGGAAGTGGAACTTGTACGAGGACGGCGTTCGCACGCCGATGATTGTGAGCTGGCCAGGACGGATTGATGCAGGCGTGCGAACTTCAGCGATGGTTTCCTGGATTGATATTCTCCCAACATTGGTGGATGTCGCCGGTGGCCAGACGCCCACTAATATTGACGGGCGATCGTTTCTTCCGGTGTTGCAAGGGAAACGATCCGATCACCGGGATCTGATTTTAACAACTCACTCCGGGGATGGAAATTTCAACGTCTTCCCGATCCGCAGCGCTCGCACAGCCGATGGGTGGAAATACATCCGCAACCTCCGCCCGGATCTCCGGTTCAACAGTCACGTCACAAAAAATATTTCGGACAACGGTTACTGGTCGAGCTGGGTGGAAAGCGCAACCACTGATCCGGACGCTCGGGAAAAAGTCCGTCGGTATCAAATGCGTTCGACGGAGGAACTCTACGATGTGAATGAGGATCCGTGGGAACAACGCAACCTCATCGACCAGGTCGGACAAACAGAGCGGGTCGCGAGCTTGCGGAAGGCATTGGATGGCTGGATGCAGGAAACGCAGGATCCACAAAAGATTTATGGAGAGCCGGTGAAGGTTGCCGGCAAAGGGCAGCCTAACATTATTACGGTATTCATTGACGACATGGGCTGGTCGGATCTCTCCAGTTTTAATGGCGATGTGGTGCAAACGGAAAACATTGACCGACTGGCTTCAGAAGGAATCCGGTTCAATCAGTTCTATGTGAACTCACCGATCTGTTCCCCTTCGCGTGTGGCGTTGACGACCGGACAATACCCGCAGCGTTGGAAGATCACTTCTTATTTGAATAATCGCAAAAGTAACCAGGAACGCGGCATGGCACAGTGGCTGGATCCGAAAGCGCCGGTTCTGGCGCGTGAGTTGCGTCGGAATGGTTATGCCACCGGGCACTTTGGAAAATGGCACATGGGAGGACAACGCGATGTCGCGAATGCGCCTTACGCCACAGCTTATGGATTTGAGGAAAGTCTGGTGAACTTCGAAGGCATGGGAGCCAAATTACTACCATTGACCCTTACTCCCAAGTCGGATCAGCCCGGACGGATCTGGGCAAATGCAGTGAATCTGGGAGAGCCAGTCACCTGGATGCAGCGCTCCGAAATCACTGGCGGTTTTGTCAACGCTGCATTGGATTTCATCGACGAAGCCGAAGCGAAGGGACAACCCTTCTTCGTCAACGTCTGGCCGGACGATGTGCACTCCCCATTCTTTCCACCGGTGGATCAATGGGGCGATGGGGGAAAACGCGAACTTTATCACGCTGTTCTGGATGCGATGGATGAACAACTCGGCGCTCTCTTTGATCGTGTCCGAAATGATGAAGCGCTGCGGGATAACACGTTAATTGTGCTTTGCTCCGACAATGGGCACGAACCCGGAGCCGGAACAAGTGATCCGCTACGAGGCGCCAAGACCTGGTTGTACGATGGAGGCATTCGTTCGCCATTGGTGGTTTGGGGTCCGGGCTTTATTGAAAAGAAAATCAACGGAAGTGTTAATGACACAGCAATTTTCAGCTCCATTGATATCAATCGCTCTTTATATGCCTTCACAGAAACGCCATTGCCGGAAGGACATGAACTGGATGGCGAGAATGTGATCAGCGCGATGCTGGGACAAGAAAAAGACGGACGTCGTTCTCCGATTTTCTTCCGTCGTCCTCCGGATCGTCCAGGCAACAATCCGCAGTGGGGCATGGGTGACAATCCGGACCTGGCGGTGCGTGATGGACGTTGGAAGTTTCTGGTGAACTATGATGGAAGTGATCCGCAACTTTACGATTTAAACTCGGATATCAGCGAGTCCAACAACCTGGTGGAAGCGCATCCGGAAGTAGCTGCGCGACTCCGAAAGTTGGTCTTCGACTGGAACTCCACGATGCCGGTCGATGCGGGTGATCCCGAATGGAAGGATGAATCCGCGCCGAAAACGACATCGCTTCCGGATCATCAGTTTGTCAATCCGATCGCCGAAGGCGCTGACCCCTGGGTCGTGCGCGATCCCAACGCAGACCGATACCTTTGGTGTTTCTCGGAAGGCAACCGAGGAATTGCGATTCACACCGGACAACGCCTGACTGCTCTTGGAGAAAAACACATCGTCTGGGAAGCTCCGGAAGAAGGTCCGTTTTCCAAAGAGATCTGGGCGCCGGAACTGCATTTTCTGGATGGCAAGTGGCATATTTATTTCGCAGCATCCAATGGCAGAAACGAAAACCATTTGGCCTATGTACTGGTTTCCGAATGTTCGGATCCGCTGGGCAAATATACCTTGCATGGTCCGTTTGAAACCGGAGACGAGGCAGGTAAACCGATCTGGGCCATCGACATGACCGTACTGGAACACTCCGGCGATCGGTATGCGATCTGGTCCGGTTGGGACGAGCCGGGCAGTGACCGGCAGTTCCTTTACGCGGCGAAAATGAAATCCCCAACGGAAATCATCCCACCACGGGTTCGCATTTGTTCCAACGATGATTACCCCTGGGAGTTTACAGAGAATCGGGGAGAAGGTCGTGGACTCAACGAAGCGCCTCAGGTGTTTAAATCCGACCGGCGAACCTTTGTGACTTACTCTTGTGGCGCCTCCTGGAAGCCGACTTACAAGCTGGGAAGATTGGAACTGACCGGGAGAGATCCGTTAGATCCTCATGCCTGGGTCAAGCACGATCGTCCGGTTTTCACTTCGACTGAAGAGACCTATGGAGTCGGGCATTCCTGTTTTGTTCCCTCACCCGATGGAACTGAACTCTGGCATGTCTTTCACGCCAAACGCGACCGCAATGACGGATGGCGTCGCAGTATTTTTGTGCAACCGATGGACGTCGGACCTCAAGGATATCCGAGATTTCCAAGGCCAGTGGCTCCTGGAAAACCGTTGGATCGTCCGTCGGGAGAGAAACCTTTGCCAGAAGCGGATTTGCCATTGGAGTCTGATTTGAAATCCGGTTCCGCATCAGCATGGAGTCTTTATGGCCACCATCAACGCATTGCTTTCACGGATCAGGGATTGAGATTGGGGAAAGCTCCTGCGCATCCGATCAACGATTATCAATGCGGAGAGAAAGTTATGTTGGAGCAAACGCTTCCAGACGATATTCGTATTGAAACGACGATTGACTTCATGAATGGAAAATCTTCCCGGGACGCCGGCATTGTCTTTCGCGCCACTGGACCCTCCGTGGGTTATGATGCGCAGCGAGGCTACTTCGTCGGACTGGTTCCGCAAACC
>JAUIHU010000324.1 GCA_030432175.1 Verrucomicrobiia bacterium
TCGCTCGACCCTGGGTCATCGCGATTTCTTTGGCGCCTTGTTTGAACACCACATGCATGTCGGCCATTCGGAGTGGTTCCGTGTGAACAAAATTGATTTCATGCTGCCCTTTGCCCCATTCCCCTTTGGAGGACTCCACCGGAACACCCGCAGCGCTCATCCAGTTTCGGACAGACCGCAGATAGGGTTCATCCTGAGATGTTTGCAATGTATGGTAATCAATTCTGTAATCAGATGATGGCTCCAGCTCATGGTAGTTCATTGCAAACGCTTCTTCATAAGAACGTTTATAAAGAAAGAACTCCAGTTCACTGGCAATTTCGATATGCATTCCTCTGGACTGCAATCTCTCCAATTGGTTTCGCAACACGGACCTCGGAGCTTCGGCTACTCGCTCATCTCCGTGGTGATATAAATCACAAAGAATCATGAACGTGCCATCCTGCCATGGAATTTCCCGAATCGTACTCAGATCAGGGCGCAGCTCGAAATCCCCAAATCCTTTGTCCCAGTTCGCTAGTTGAAATCCTTCCATCGGCTCCATTTCCATATCCAGTGTCAGCAGGTAGTTGCACCCATGCGTGCCATGACCCAGAACCTCGTCCATGAAGTACTGGCCAGTAAACCTCTTTCCCATGAGACGTCCAAAAACGTCAGGAAACACCAGGATTGCAGTGTCCAGTTCTCCACCAGTGATACGAGCTTTCAGTTTTTCAATGTCCATTTTATCACAGTTATAAGTTATTGCAGATCAGGAATGTAGATATTCTTAAGTTCAGTGTAACCTTCCATGGCGTTGATCCCTAGATCCCGGCCGATGCCACTTGCCTTGAATCCACCAAATGGTGCTTCCACGTGCACACTGCTGTGCGAATTGACACTGATCACGCCACTTTCAATTCCACGCGAGATCCTCAAAGCACGGTGCAGATCACGAGTCCAGACGGATCCGCTCAAACCATAGGGGGTGTTATTCACTTCCTTCATCATTTCCACTTCATTGGTGAATGGAGTCACACAGACGACTGGTCCGAAGATTTCTTCTTTCCAGCAACGGTCACCAAACTCGATGTCGGTAATAACAGTGGGAGACAGATAAAATCCTTTGTTCAGAGGACGATCACCGCCGATCCGGATGTTTCTTCCAGCGTCGCGAGCAGATTGAATGAAAGTTTCAACAGAGTCTCGTTGATCGGAAGAAACCATGGGGCCAATTTGCGTGTCAGGTTTCATTGGATCGCCGACCTTAATTTGGCGAGTAGACTCAATAAATTTGGCGACAAACTCATCATACACCGGAGCTTCCACAAAGATCCGACTCCTCGCGCAACAATCCTGTCCGGTATTGGCGTAGACGCTCATAGGAGATTGTCCTGCAGCTTTATCCAGATCGGCGTCGGCAAAAACGATGTTCGGAGATTTGCCTCCCAGTTCCAGAGAAACGCGCTGCAGCTGATCCGAAGCCATGCGCATGATTTCTTTGCCAACCTCAGTAGATCCGGTGAAAGAGATTTTACGGATTCGACTTTCCTTTGAAAAAGCCGGCCCCAACAAACCACCTGAACCGGGCAGGATTTGCAACACTCCCTCAGGAATCTCAGCCTGCTGGATAATTTCACCCAGTAAAAGAGCTGACAATGGGGAGATAGTAGCAGGCTTCAAAATGACACAATTTCCCGCAGCCAGCGCCGGCGCGACTTTCCAGCAAGCGATCGGAAAAGGAAAATTCCAGGGTGTAATCGCTGCAACAACCCCCAATGGCTCGCGCACTGTGTAGTCCAATCCACCTGAGGCAACTGGCAGAGTCTGACCACCAAACTGGCTGATGGCGCCGGCGTAGTACTCGAAAACGCGCGCTCCCAACCCGACTTCATCCATAGCATCGCTGATGGGTTTGCCAATGTTCTTTGACTCCGCTTCAGCGATTCGACGTTGATTTTTTCGGATTTCTGCAGCGACTCGGTACAAAGCTGCCGCTCTTTTGCCGGGTGTCAGGGACTTCCAAATCTGGTGGAAAGATTTTTCAGCTCCTTCAACAGCAGAGCTGAGCGTGGCCAGTGACGCTGACTGGACTTCTATCCAGGCTTGCTCGTCTGCAGGATTGATTAAGGAAGTGGGTTGAGTGTCTGGAACGGAAACAAATTGTCCGTTCAGGAATACTTGATTGGGATATGCGTTCACAAGGGATATGTCTTTTAATCTTGCTGGTCTTCAAGGGGAGCTACTAAGGGCCAGGGCGTTATTAAAGGAGGGCGGGCTCTTTACTGTTCAACTTACTTCAAGCGCTGGCTCCCTTCACCGAGCCGGGGCTCAACGTTTTCTGGACTCCACCCACTTATAACTAAACCCCATGGGTAAAAGGATCACCCCCTCCGGATTTCTGATCCTTTGAACCTGATTTGAATTCGATAAACTTTTTTCACCCGACAACTGACAGCGCCCGTGGTGAGATCGATTTTCTCTGGTATCTCGATACGGTGAATATCTACAACAGCATGGTAACCACGTTCAGAGAAGATATCGATCAGCATAGCCAGCGCCATCGGATCATCCAGCAGCGAGTCCTCAGAATTTACCATGGCGATCCCTGAAATGGCATGACGCTGAATGATCGGCATGATTTTTGTGCCAATCATTTCCACCACATTCTGGAATAATTCCGGTTGATCAAACTCGTAGCTGTCGAGGCGTTTGACCAATTCCTGTCGAGCATGAACAATGATATCTTCGGCGACTGGCAGAAATCGAAGGCGATCGTAAGTGGTTGGATCCAACTCAATCGAACTCTGATAGTGCAGTTCCTTGTAAATGTTCTTCTCCACATCTTCGATCGCCCCCTGAGCATTCACGAAGTGATAGTGAAATACCTGTCGCAGCGAGAGTAGCGCTTCCCAGGTTTGCTCTTTAAAAACACGATAACGCCGACGGGCAGCTTCCGGATCCAGATCAGTTGGTCGAACTTCTTCAATCTCACCCACTCCAGAAGCATGGACCTCCTCATTATGGGCCACGATTTGCCTTCCGCGTTTCAACTGTCTTTCCACACTTACTTTTTCATCCACGAACAACACCATGATCCGGATGTTCGGCTTACGAAAATGCATGCGCAGTGGAGTGTCATAAAACTCCTGTCGCAATTCATTCATTTTCTCAACCAGTAATTTAAAGCATTCAACCTGGGTTTTGGTTCGAGGAAATCCATCCAACACTGCTCCATCCCTGTATTTTTCTTCCAGCAACTTCCGAAAAACAATGCCGACGACCTCTTTATCCCCGACCATACCTCCAGAGTCCTTGATCTTTTTGGCTATGGGGCTGTTTAAAAGCGAGCTGACCACAATAGAGTCGCAGGTCAGGTCACGCGCTTTCAGAATAAAACGGGTGTTGGCGCCTTTGCCTGATCCGGGCGCGCCGCCAAGCAAGATGATTTCTTTTGGAAACCGCAGGTTCTCTCTTTCGTATTCAGCTTCGAGATCCTGCCAGACAGAGGTGAAAATCAAATGCGCATCCTTAATCTCCAAATCAGGATCAGCTGCTGTCTTTTCCACCTCGGCATTGAACAGATCTGATTTACCGCCAGAATCAACGGGGTCAACTTTCGTTTTGTCAACCGTTGAAGCTGAAAAGAAATCCAGTTCCACCTCAGGTTTGCGGGCAGGTTTGGATTTGGGTTCTGATGGGGAAGACTCCGAATTCCGGGACGAAGCATCTTCAGAAACCTTAGGTTGCAAAAAATCCAGTTGGTTATCGTTTGAAGCAGAACGCTTCTTTCCTGTTGAATTCTTTGTGGTCGACGAGCGTGTGGGTTTTGGTGTTTCAGACTCCATTCGGTGTGTCCTGATTGCCAATGGTGATTGGACGTTGTAAACGATGAACCTAACTCGAAAACAGGGGAAGTTGAATTAAAATCTAAAATTTAATCACACCTGGGAAACCCATTGCTTCAAAATTTTTAATTCCTAATTCTTAAATTTTAATTATCAATCATCCTGTGTCGAAAAAACTGCGCAACATGGTGTTACTGGTCGAGGGGGCTGATAGTCCTCAGAGGGCTAAAACTGCAATCAACTTGATCCGATATTGTCCGGATGAAGTAGTGGCAGTATTGGATCCACCGAATCAGGGGCTCACGACCCTGGAAACATTGGGGATTGAGAGCCGGTTTCCGATCATTTCCAATCTGTCTGAATCCGAGGGCGCGGATTCGGTAGTGGTGGGTGTCGCTCCTTCCGGCGGACTTGTCCCCGAAACGATGAGACCGGCCATCAGGGAGGCCATTTTGAAGGGTTGGACGGTTTACTCTGGCATGCATCAATTTTTGAGCGATGACACGGAGTTTGCAGCATTGGTGGCATCAAATCCAGGAAAGATAATAGATCTCAGAAAGAACACACATCGTACAGTCGCTACCGGGGAGGCCCTGTCTGAAGATCAGCTTCGGATTTTAACGGTAGGTCAAGACTGCAGTGTGGGAAAAATGGTGGTGAGTCTTGAGGTAGCCAGAGAGCTTCAACGAAGGGGTTCGGATGCTGCATTTCTGGCAACTGGACAGACTGGGATCCTGATCGCCGGGGATGGAATTCCGATGGATGCAGTGGTGGGAGATTTTTTGAATGGAGCAGCTGAAGCGCTGGCTCGGAGATATTCGGATAACTCCATTCTAATGGTCGAAGGGCAGGGATCCATCTTTCATCCAAGATACTCTCCAGTGACACTGGGATTGATGCATGGAGTACAACCTCATGGTCTGATTTACTGTATGGAAGCAGGGAGAGAGTTTTTTGGTGGGATGGACGTGAGGATTCCCGAGATTGGCTTGCAGATTGACACCTATGAAACACTGACCAGACCCGGGAAGCATACTCCGGTCATTGGCGTTGCGATCAATACGAGGAAACTGGATGAGCAGGCGGCTAGAGAAGTGGTCAGGGAACTGGAACAGCAGCTTAAATTGCCCGTGACAGATGTGATTCGATTCGGAACGGAGCCATTGCTGAAAGCGGTTTCATCGATGAAAAGAAACGGATGAATCCTGATCTGAAAGATGAAGAATAAAATAAGACCCAATGGAGATATTGGGTCTGACTTCAAATTTCAAATTGAAGAATTTGGGAGATCCCTGGATCAGGATGTTCCCTTGAAACAAATTTAAGCGGCAGCGCCAGCCTTGGCTTTTGCGACTCGGCAACAAAGGCGTGATTTTTTGCGGCTGGCTTTGGAAGGATGGATGACTCCATTTTTCACAGCTTTATCCAGCGCGGATGTAATTGTTTTCAATGCTTCGGCTGCTTTTTCAGCGCCATCCTGTTCAAGGGTGTTCAGGAGAGTTTTCTCCAAAGTTTTCAATCTCGATTTGACGGAACGATTGCGTTCACGCTTCTTCTCGTCACTTCGCATTCGTTTGGCTGCGGACCTGGAATTAGGCATAGCTTATTTCTGGTATAATTACTAACTCTACTCAACTCAATAAATTGGCGTGGATGAACCTGATATTTTCATACATCCAGATATTGGATGGAGAAAGGCATGGATGTGCATTCAGGCTCAAAACCTCAATTCGAGCACGGAAGACTACTAGGAAAGGGATTTTTGTCAACGCTACTTTTATTGGGTGAAAATGTTTGGGGTGCGATTAAAGTCGGGTGGTGTGGAAATATTCCAAGGCCAAAGGCCTGACACATACCAGCCTGGGCTGCCAGGCCCAGGTTTTGGTTCATCCCCACAGCTCCAAGGGCTGAAAGCCCGACACAAAAAGATGTTCTGAGAGAAAATATGCTGTATCTGTATCGGACCTTCAGCCCTTTTCATTGAGGAGAATGCC